>CAYQRA010000475.1:0-5747 GCA_964419315.1 uncultured Saprospiraceae bacterium
CTTTAGTGACCTCTGCAAAAGAAAGTTTAAATCTGGGAAGTGTCGATTATCTCATTAAAACGCATTCGATTCGCTATGCCTATTCGGCTACGGTATTGCATCAGCAAAACCAAAGACATTCTCAAAACAAAAAGACTTTGGCGATGGCACCCGTTTTTGAAAACAAAGAACGCGGTCAGGTGCCACTGCGATACAGTGAAGCAGAAATGGCGACTTTTAATGATCCACTTTTAAAAACCGAAGCTACTTTGGCGGCTTTTAATCAGGCGGTTTTGGGCAGCCGTTTGATCCATTTATCTACGCACGCCAAAGCAGAGGAGAGTGGGGAGGCGCGGATTGAATTTATCGACAGCACGCTTTTTCTGGATGAATTATACACCTTGCAATTGGATGCCGATCTGGTGGTTTTGAGTGCTTGTGAAACGGGGATTGGTCAATTGCAAAAAGGGGAGGGGCTGATGAGTTTGGGAAGAGGATTTGCCTATGCGGGGGCGGCGAGTTTGATGGCTTCGCTATGGTCGGTACAAGATGCTTCGACGGCTTGGTTGATTGATGATTTTTATAAAAATATTAAAGCTGGAAAAACGAAATCGGAGGCTTTGCATTTGGCGAAGTTGCATTATTTGGAAAATGCGGAGCATAAGAAATCGCCGTATTATTGGTCGGTCTTGTCTTTTATTGGAGCGGATGGAGTTTTGGAATTGGAGGAAGAAAACTTGACTTGGACCTGGATGCTGTTTGGATTGGTTTTGTTGGGTGGATTGTTTTTTGTCAGCCGTAGATATAGAAAAAAAGAATTAAATTAGAAAATCGTGCAGGACACTGGTTTTATGTATCCTGCACGATTATATCTAAAGTCCAAGCGCCTCAAGTCCCTGCTCAAATACCACATCCACCGGAATACCCCCCGCACCCAAGCGATCCAAATCTGCCTGCAATTGCTTAGAGATAATTCCTTTATCACTTACCAATTTTGCGACACCTTTATAATCCCCATCTCCCTGAGTCGTCAAAATAACGCGCGATAAAGACTCCGTTGCTTCTTGGAGTTTATCAAAATTGACCTTATAAGTTCCCGTCGCTTCATCGCGACTAAAGGCACCCATTTCCTGAAAGTAATTAAAGCGAATCATATTGGCTTTGCCATGGGCACTAGACGCACCAAAGCGAACCGAACGGAAAATACCCGCCATAAAAGTCACGTAATAATCTTTTAGGTCGCCAGAGAGTTCTCCTTTTTTGTGCAACTGATTGATCATATACAATCCCAAAATATCCGCCTTGCCTTCTTCCAAGGCAGAAGCATGTTCTTTCAAAGCTTCCCGCACCGTTCCTTTTCCATCAATGGTGTTTTTGATGCCTAGTCCATGCGCCACTTCGTGAAACATCGTATTGCTAAAAAAGGCATCGAAAGTGATGTGCTTTTGCTGATCTTTGTCGATCAGCATTTTGGAGATGGGCACTAGGATTTTATCAAATTTAGCACGCATTGCATTTTTCAATTGTAGGCGGCGGGTTCCTTTTTGCAATTGTACTTCTTCATCGTTGGGCAAGTTGATCGCGATGGTTTTGCTACCCGCATTACAGTCGCCCGCGTAGTAGATCACATCGTAGGCATTGAGTTCGGTATCTCTTCCTGGCTTTTCTTTTTTGTAGGCTGCATTCACGGGAATTCCTGCTTGGAGCTCTGGTAAGAACTCGGCATATTTGGCGAGGCGTTTGCTCCACTCTTGATCTTTTACCAAGACATAAGCTTCATGTGCGGTTTTATATCCGAAGAGTTGATCTTCATAATTTTCGATAGGGCCGATGACCACGTCAATGGTATTGGTTTTCATATCGAGCCAAGCGAGATCACTTTTTTGATATTCATCATCGAGCAAAGCTTCGGCACGCAGTTCTAGATAGTTTTTGAGTCCTGCATCTTCTGCCAGTTCTGCTGCTTGTTTCAAAAGGTTGGAAACTTCGGTGACCTCTTCTTTGAATTGTTCATGATAAGGAACCGTAATCAATTTTTCATTATCTCCTCTTCGGATAAAAGTATAGAGGCTTTTTTTGTCCGGCAAATCTGCTGCTTCAAATTCTTCTTTGGTCATGTTGCTTGGATAATAATTGGCTCCAGCCGGCTTTTTGCCCACGCCCTCCAAGAAAGGACTATTGCCACCGAGGCGATCCCAAGGGCCGTAGTTGATTTCTACAAAGCGCTTTGTTTTTTCATCGCTGATGCCATTCAATAGTTGTTGACCGTCTCCATACGATTCGTACCAAAATAATTGGTTCATGATCTTTCCCGCTTTGATCAAAAGAGGAATCATTTGTTTTTCTTTGTCTGACAAAACACTCAAGTCCGTGGTGAGTTTGACATTGACATATTTGCCGAGCTGGGCATCGATGGGCGATGCTTCGGTAGTCGTAGTAGTTGCTGTACTGTTGTTTTGTGGATCGGTACAGGCGAATAGACAGAGGCTGAAAGCCAAAATCCAGAGGTGATTTTTAGATAACATGTTTTTTATTTTTGATGACAAATCAAAGATAATGTTTCTTTTGGAAGAGGAGAGCCTTGAGAGGAAATGGATTTGTTTTATCCAATAGTACTCATTGGAACTATTCAATCCTGTACTTCGATTTTTGATATGCTATTTTGCAAGGACACCTTCTATTGCGATTTTAACCTTTAATGAGGCTCATCGAGTTACTGTAATTTTATGGCATATCCAAAGTGAAGCGTGGTGATCCAATCCCATTTGTTGGTAGCAACCATGTCGTTTTCAATTGTAAAAGATTGGGGCGTGTGGATATTTTTCCAAACTGCCGCCCAAGGACTAATGTAAAAGCCTTTCCATAAATTAAATTTGTAACCTGCTCGTAATCCAATATTGAGTGTCGAAAGGTTTTGGGCTTGCAAAGAGGTTCGATGAGTAAAATGAAGTCTTTGATGATTGAGATCAATTCCTGCAAAGGCCCCTTTGGTCCAATTCGTCCGATTCCCTACATAATCAATTTTAATTCCTGAAATATGAGTAACTAAATCAAATGCTTTTGTACCATAAAAAGCTTCCTCAAAATTTTCTGGAAAATCAACTTTGACTTTGGTTAGGTCAAATCGCATGCCCCAGTTTTCATAACCCAAGTGAATCGAATAGCCTTTATTGATATAGGCAAATGGATCAGCTTCGACATAGATCAATTCGTCAAAAGTAGCGGCTTTGTTTTCTTTTTGTGCCAAGATGGAATAAGAGAAGCCTAAGAGCAAGAAAAGGACGATTGCTGTTTTTTTAGAATACGAAGCTTTATGAATTGGCAAAGGGGATAAGAAAGATTTGAAATTTTTTGTCGTGGAGTTTTTGATTGATTGTATCATCATAAATTATTTAAGTGTTAATTGATAATACAAAGATGTAGGACTTCTATTTCGATTTCATTCACCTATGTGAATAAACGTAGACAACTTTATTTTTTTGCTCGTATTCTACTCAAGGATTGTGGTTTTATCCCCAAATAGCTGGCGATATGATACTGTGGTACCCTTTGGTGGATATCGGGTAGGTCTTCTAAAAGAGCGAGGTATCTAGCTTTGGCATCGAGGTTGACTAAGTTGGAGGCACGCTGGGTAGATTTGGTGAAATATTGTTCTGCCATTGTTGATCGGATCAGATTTACGGCAGGTAATGCTTCACTCAAAACTCTCATTTTTTCAAAGTCCATCAAAAGAATTTGACTTTTTTCTAAAGCTCTAATGCTGATCTCAGAAGGTAGATTACTCAATAAACTTTTGTATTGGGTCACCCAATCGTTTTTAAAAGCAAAGTCGCAGACTTTTTCTTGGCCGTCTACAATTTGAAAATATAAAAAACTACCCTCCTCTACAAAAGCTATATTCTTGCAGTATTGTCCTGCTCTGAGGAAAAAATCTTTTTTCTCAAGGAACTTAGGACTAAAGCAATCCATTATCTTTTCCATTTCTGAATCAGAAAACTTAAAATTTACCTTTAGATAGCTGGTTAGTTTTTTCATTGCTTACTCATAAGTTAATTCAAAAGAACCATTCGTAATACTGCTAGTATTCGTTCCACCCGCTTCGCTTGCTGAAAAGTTAAAGATTCCCTTGATGTACTTATCGATTATTTGATGCTCTGTGATCAAAATTTTTCCAGAGTCCGCAGGCATGGGAGTGCTGTTGTCTAAATTGTATCGAGCCGCATAGTCGGTAGAGTCGGGCATTCCTAAATCATAAACCCCAATGGCGATATCCTGAGGAAGAATAAGTTCAATGATTTTATTTCTACTCGAATCGGTACCATTGATAAATAATTGTCCTAAAGCGGTCGAATCGGTAATAAAAGTGGCTTGGAAAATACTCGTACTATCAATGGTAGCAGAGAGCAGCGTAGCGGTAGGAAAGAGGACATCTGAATATGCAAGATTATTAAACGAGCCTTCTGTGATCGTTCGGATGGCTCCGTCAGAGGATCGATGTACTTCTGCTTCAAAAGTACCACTGATGGTTTGATTAACGAGGTCGTTTGTAGTGATGACGACGGTTCCATAATTCGTATTGGAAGTATTCTCATTGGAGGCAAAAGCAAGTGTCGCATCATCGCCAGTATCTTCATAGGAGATCACATTGGCAAGGTTAGGATTGAGGCTATAACTTCCTTCTGCAGCATTGCTAATGGATAGGTTGATCAACTCATCGTCAAGAGATACCGCAGAAATGAGGAGATGATTATTGGTGACAAATGCCAAAGGAACAACGGAAATCCACTGCTCTCCATTTACTTTACAAAACATCTCTGTATTCGTATTAGAAGGGACAAGCGTCTCTTGTTGTAGGCAAGAAAAAATTAAAAGCAGAGTCCCTAGGAATAGGAAAGTCAACCAGTTTGTAAAAGAACTTTTCATGTATCTATTTTATTTACCATAAGATAATTATTGCCATCCTTAGTCCTGCACCAAACTCCGTACCTCCAAGTCTGCTTGAGCCAATATCGATTGAAGTTCCTGTACAACGTTCTCCAATTTTTCATTTTGATTAAGTGCCTTATGAGCAGTCATTTTTCCCAGGAGAGATTTGGATCTTCTGGGCATCCGCAATAAAGCTTTATCAAATTGTTTGTTCGCTTCTGCATAGTTTCCCTTTTCCAATAACCAGATTCCATATTGCTCGAATGCCGGCATAGTAATCCTTGGAGGACCTGCTGGAAAATCGGTTTGCTCCTCCAAGTCCACTGCTTTTTTTAGGTGAACTTCAAATTGTTTTTCATCGCCTTCTACCAAGGCTTTCATCCCTTGAATTTGACTTTGGATAACTTGGGCACTTTTGATAGCGTTTTCTGTTGGGGCATATCTACTCGTCCCAGCCGCGCACATGGCAGCTCCCCCTTTTTCTATTTGTAGGGAGGCGGTAACTATTTTTTTTGACAACCAATCAATTTCCTCTTTCATGGTATTGGCATCTTTCTTTTGGAAAGCTATTTGTGCCCTAAGAAAACTGCGAACGGATTGAGGCATCAGACCAATATCATCAACTTTTACATCGATGTCGAGCAAAGTTTCTTCAGAGACCTCACCGCTTTCTGCCAGTTGTCTGCTCTGCATGCCTACCAAGTATCCTCTCGCTCCTTTGGTTGGATCTCTTGGTACATAACTTAACATATCGTTTAGGACTTGCTCCGCTTCGGAATACTTTCCTTGTTGTAAAAGTGCATAATGAAGCCAAGCCAAAGAGTGATATCCCCGAGCTCCGT
>CAYQRA010000476.1:0-5735 GCA_964419315.1 uncultured Saprospiraceae bacterium
GCTGAAAGCCTTGAAAAATATACACTTTTTGGCTTTTTTTGTTGGCAAACACTTGTTTTTCAAATAACAAGGTCATATTTTTGTGCCAGATTTTTCAAATTAAAAAAATATTTAAAATGAACAAAGGAGATCTAATTAACAAAGTTGCCGAAGAGGCTAATTTGACTAAAGCTCAAGCTACAGAAGCACTGTCTTCAGTATTCAACTGCATTGGAGAATGTCTTAAGGACGGAGATAAAGTTTCTCTCGTTGGATTCGGTACTTTCTCTACCTCAGACAGAGCAGCACGTGTTGGACGAAACCCTAAAACTGGTGAGGCTATTCAGATTTCTGCACGCACAGTAGTTAAATTCAAGCCAGGAAAAGAATTAGTTAGTTCTGTGAACTAAGTCGATTCGATTTTACTGTAAAAATTACGCTTAAGGGCGGTTCTTCTTCGGAAGAATCGCCCTTTTGCATTTGATAAAACAACTCTCCTTTATTACTGTTCTCCCTAGATTGATTCTTTGGAGGCTTAAAGATTTAATTTAAATCTATTTCCTTTGCAGAATTTGTCAATTAAGGGTTCTTACTTCTCTGCAAAATGTCTACTTTTGTTTTGCTTGTTTGAGAGCGTGTCTAAATTTCGTTTTTGTAGTCAAATAAAGTAACCAAATAATCCACTCGGTTTTCTCTTACCGTTTCCCTTCAGGGAGCTTTATCAGCTAAAGGATCAAGTTTTATGTACTTTCAACAAGGGTTTTGAAACGACTTTTGAATACACTTAGATATGGTACCTCCGTTGCCATATAAAATTGCTCGAGCAAAAGAAATAGCTTGAAGCAATTTTACAAATAAAACCTGGAAGGCTAATATGAAATTCGGGACTAAAGTAATACACGCAGGTATAGAACCTGACCCAAGTACAGGGGCTATAATGACTCCTATTTTCCAAACTTCTACCTACGTACAAAAGTCACCTGGCGAACACCAAGGCTACGAGTACGCACGAACCCAAAACCCTACAAGGGCAGCCTTAGAAAAAAATCTAGCAGCTCTGGAAAATGGAATGTTGGGAACTTGCTTCAGTAGTGGGCTCGCAGCCATGGATGCAGTGCTGAGACTGCTCAACCCCGGTGATGAAATCATCGCAACGAATGATCTTTATGGTGGCTCTTACCGATTGATCACACAAATCTATGAGCGTTTTGGAATCAAAGGAAAGTTTATTGATATGAGTGATCCTGAGGAAGTAGCCAAGCAAATTACCGACCATACCAAACTCATCTGGATTGAGACCCCTACCAATCCAATGTTGAAAATTATTGACATTGAGGCGGTATGTGCTATTGCTAAAGAGAAGGATATTTTGACTTGTGTGGACAATACTTTCGCTTCTCCTTACCTTCAGCGACCACTCGACTTGGGAGCAGATATGGTGCTGCATTCGGCCACCAAATACCTAGGTGGTCATTCTGATGTAGTATTGGGTGCCGTAATTACTAAGACTCAAGAACTAGGAGATCAATTGCGGTTTTTCCAAAATGCAGCGGGAGCAATACCGGGTCCACAAGATTGTTTTTTGGTATTAAGAGGAATAAAAACCTTGCACCTGCGCGTAGAACGAGCGTGTAAGAGTGCGAAGAAAATTGCCAAGTACCTCGATCGTCATCCCAAAGTAGGAAAAGTTTATTTTCCTGGATTCAAAAGGCATCCCAATCATGATATTGCCAAAAAGCAAATGCGACATTTTGGTGCGATGGTATCTTTTGATATGAGTGTAGATAGTTTTGAGGTAGCCAATAAGGTTTTGTCTAATACTCATTTATTCTCTTTGGCAGAATCACTTGGTGGCGTAGAGTCATTGATTGGTCACCCCGCAAGTATGACACATGCTTCTATTCCCAAAGAAGAACGTATAAAAGTAGGTCTTTCGGATTCTTTGATTCGCCTCAGTATAGGAGTTGAAGATGTGGATGATCTTATCGAAGATCTAGAACAAGCATTTGTTAATCTCTAGTAAGTTAGATTGATCGCCGGTATTTGCTGGTGAAAAAAGCGCTTTTCATTCAATGGATGGAAAGCGCTTTTTTTTGTGCTTAAAAACGGCTGTTAAGATACTTGGAAAGTAGGGAAGGTGTTTTTTTTTATTTTTTTTACAAATAGCTTAATGCGTTGTAGTTCAGTGTTTTAGATCTGATTTTTTTCCTTTTTGTTAGGGCAGATTTTATTTTTTTTAAGCGTGATTTATGGAATTTGTAAGTCGATTGCGTCTATGTGTCGAATTTTTCAATTGTTTCACTCAAATCATAAAACGAAAAAAAATGGAAAAGAAGAATGTATTGCACACCGAAAAAGTAATCAGCAAAAACAAAACTTATTTCTTAGATCTAAAAGAAGCAGAAAATGGAAACAATTTCCTAGTTATCAACCAAACTAAAGCGGTAGAGGAAGGCGCAACAGAGCGTGTAAAATTGGTCTTGTTTGAAGAAGATCTCGAGCGTTTTAGTCAGGCCTTGATGAAAATTATTTTCCATTTCAATAAGAAAAATGAAAATGGCGTCAACAAAGCTTACTTGATGGAAGTACGCAAGGAATTCCCAAATGCTTTTCAACGATGGACCAAAGAAGATGAAGAACTCCTCCGCGAATTGTACCAACAAGGACATCAAGTACCCGAGCTGATGACCCATTTCAAAAGAAACCGAAGAGGCATTGAGTCGCGTCTAGAAAAACTAGGACTCGAATTATTTTCTTCCAGTGCTGCCTAGGCGTATAGAGGATTTGTAAAACAAATATCCTCTCCATAGAAATTGCGTTTTGTACAGTATACTTTAAGTCGGAGATTTAAGTCTCCGGCTTTTTTTATCCCTTTAATGATCTAGCTTCTTTTGCCAATCTGATCGGATTGCTAAAAAGAAGAATACTAAAATAAATTCAAACATGACTTATAAAAATAAATTTCCCCTCTCTTCTTGGGCAGAAGAAGATCGACCACGAGAAAAATTAAAACTCAAAGGAAAACAAAACCTTTCGGATGCAGAATTATTGGCCATCCTTTTATCTACTGGAAATCGAGAAGAAACAGCCGTTGGTTTGGCCAAAAGATTATTGAAATTAGTAGATCATAATCTAGGTGAATTGGGTAAAACCAGTTTAAAAGAAATGAAAAAATTAAAAGGCATTGGCGAAGTGAAAGCAATTACGATCACGGCAGCTTTAGAATTGGGACGCCGACGACAGTTGTCTAATGCTGTTGAGAAAAAACAAATTAGAAGCAGTAGAGATGCTTATGATTTATTGGCTCCCAATATCCAAGATTTGGAACACGAAGAGTTTTGGATCTTATTACTCAATCGCTCCAATGGGGTCATTGCTAAGGAGCGAATCAGTATGGGAGGCGTTTCAGGAACGGTAGTGGATGCCAAATTAATCTTCAAAAAAGCACTAGATGTTTTGGCCTGTTCCATCATCTTTTGCCACAATCATCCTTCTGGAAACTTGAAACCCAGTCAGGCTGATATCGACATTACCCGTAAACTAAAAAAGGCGGGTGAAAGTCTGGAAATCGCAGTACTCGATCATCTCATTATCTCTGAAATGGGCTTTTATAGTTTTGCAGATGAAGGGATATTATAAAGGCTTTCTGGGTAAAATTGCTAATTTTGTTGGATAAAGAACTTTATGGACTAGGGATTGTTTAATTCATCTGGCAGCTTAAGTTTTAAGCATTATAAGATATTAAAGAATAACACTACAAACTAAGAGTTTTTTTTGTAAAAGCAGATGCTTTTAAGATTACCTTTGGTGCGATCCACTTATTTATGAATAAAAATAACTTCGATTACCATTTACTTGGGAGAGTATTGCTATTAGCTACTCCTTATCGTAAAGTCTTTGCTTTTGCAGGCTTATTGGCGGTCGTGTTGGCACCAGTGGCAATTTTGCGTCCTTATCTGATTAAGGTAATGGTAGATGACCATATTTTTCAATATGATATCCCTGGGATGACGCGCATTGCTTTGATTATTGTTGGAGTCGTTATCCTCCAAGTTTTCCTGCAATATTTGTTTATTTATTATTCTGCTTGGTTGGGACAAACGGTGATTCGTGATTTGCGAGTTAGGGTTTTTAAACACATCACAAGTCTGCGACTTACTTATTTTGATCAAACGGCGATTGGAACTTCTACCACTCGAACAATCAACGATATTGAAACCATCAATACGGTTTTTTCACAAGGAGTTATCACGATTATAGCTGATGTTTTGACGCTCTTTGCGGTCTTCGGAATTATGCTTTACACCAGTTGGAAGTTGACTTTGGTTTGTCTGACGGTAGTTCCATTATTGATGATTGCTACTTATATTTTTAAAGAAAAAGTAAAAGCTTCTTTTCAGAAAGTGAGAACGGAGATTTCTAGAATGAATGCTTTTTTGCAAGAGCGAATTTCCGGAATGCGAATTGTTCAGATTTTTAATTCTGAAGAAAGGGAAGCGCAAAAATTTCGAGAAATCAACCGGAAATATACCCAAGCCAACTTAGATGCTATTTTGTATTATGCCATTTTTTTTCCAGTTGTAGAAATTATTTCTGCGGCGGCTTTGGGGCTCATGGTTTGGTGGGGAGCAAGAGGCGTGATTAGTAGTGAAGTATCGCTGGGAACTTTAGTTGCTTTTCCTATTTTCCTTTCTATGTTTTTTCGACCAATTAGAATGTTGGCAGATAAGTTTAATACGCTGCAAATGGGGCTAGTCGCTTCGGAAAGAATTTTCACGCTCCTAGATAGAAAGGAGAAAATTAAGGACACCGGAAAAAGTAAAATTGATCACTTGCGTGGAGAGGTTGCCTTCGATGAGGTAAGCTTCGCTTATACCGAGGTTGATTATGTGCTAAAAAATATTTCCTTTCATATCAAACCTGGGGATACCCTAGCCATCGTCGGAAGTACAGGTTCTGGTAAATCAACCATTATCAATATTCTCAGTCGGTTTTATGAAATCCAAAAAGGGAGTATTAGCATTGATGGAATAAACATCCGAGATTTTGAATTAGCAGCTTTGCGAAAGCATATTGGAGTGGTTTTGCAAGATGTGTTTTTATTTTCTGGTTCTGTACTAGAAAATATTACTTTGCGAGACGAAAGCATAAGTCGGGAGCGAGTAGTTGAAGCGGCGAAGATGATTGGTGCCCATGATTTTATCGAAAAACTTCCTGGCGGATATGATTACGAAGTTATGGAAAGAGGATCGACGCTTTCTATGGGACAAAGACAATTGATTTCTTTTGTACGAGCCTTGGTGTTTGATCCTAAGATTTTAATTTTAGATGAAGCTACTTCTTCCATTGACCCAGAGTCAGAGTCGATCATTCAGTACGCGATCGAGCGCTTGATTCAAAAACGAACCTCTATCATTGTAGCTCATCGACTTTCCACGATTCGACATGCAGAAAATATCATGGTTTTGGATAAGGGCAAGGTGGCGGAGTATGGGCCACATGAAGAACTGGTTAAAATAGAAAACGGCCATTATCGAGAATTATATGAAATGCAGTTTTTATCAGCCAATACCGCCAAATAATACTCTTGTCTCAGTATTTTGGGCATGCTCTTAACTTCCATCTCAATTTGCATAATAAACACTAGGTTCATCGATTTTTTTACGACGTCAAGCCTTTAGCTGCAAATGCTGGTCTATCAGCTTTCGCATTCTTCCAACAATTGCTTAAATTTAGAGTTGTATTAGTAATGCTAG
>CAYQRA010000477.1:0-5731 GCA_964419315.1 uncultured Saprospiraceae bacterium
CACCCTGCTATTTTGCCTAATTGGGCAACTTATTTTTTCCCAAAACTATACGGTAAGTGGACGAGTTCTTGACCAACAAAGTGGAGAAGCGATTGAATATGCCAGCATCGTATTGTTTTCTGCGGCAGACTCTTCCATAATTGATGGCTCCGTTACGGACGCCCAAGGAGAATTTAATTTTTTGGAAATAGTCAATACCCCCTTGTATCTTACCGCTAGTTTTTTGGGATACCAAAGCTATACTTCGGAGGTGTTTCTACCGACCGAGCGATCTGTTTTTGAAGCTATTCGCCTGAGTTTAAGCGCTGCTAATTTAGCGGAGGTTGAAGTGACGGGAAGGGCTTTGACCATGGTGCATCGATTGGACAAGCAAGTGTATGATGCCGCTCAATTTGAAAATGCAAAAGGAGGAACGGCTAGCGATGTATTGCAAAATTTGCCTTCGGTAAGTATCACCTCTTTTGGTCAAATTTCGGTAAGGGGGACAACTGGTTTTTTGGTGATGATCAATGGAAAACCCATACAAGGTGACCCCATGATGGTCTTACAACAATTAGCTGCGAATTCCATTGAAGATATTGAAATCGTGACCGCCCCGTCTGCCAAATTTGATCCCGATGGAACCGCAGGGATCATTAATATAAAAACAAGGGAAGCTATAAGGAACGGAATGTTTCTAGTCGCTAATGTCTTGGCAGGTTTGCCAAGTATCGAAGCTTATAATAATCAAGAAAATACGCAACGCTACGGAGCAGATATTACTTTTAATTCTAAAAAAGGAAAGTGGGATTTTTCAAGCGGACTGGATTATAGACGCTATGATAAATCGGGAAGAAGAGACGGTTATGTCAATACTTATTTAGGAGAAGTGCTGACCGAATTTCCCTCTGCTGGGGAACGTAGTTTTGATCAACTGAATTATTCTGCCCGTGCTTCTTTGGGCTATGACATTAATAAAAATCAAAACCTTAGTGCCGGCTTTTATGCAGGAAAAAGAAGGAAAGAACGCACTGCAGATATTCTCTATGAAAATCAACAAAGAACTCGGATCGCAGAAACTGCCTTTATAGGAACAGCAGCCTATTATGATTTGTTTTCTGGAAATGGAGACTTGTATAATGGTGGAACGGTATTGAATAGGCTTACTTATTTTAATGAAAATTTGCGAGTGCGGAATAGTGATTTTTTCATTGCCTCTTTGGATTATTCCCTAAAGATTGGTGCTAAAACCGATTTGAAGATATCGGGATTGTATGAAAAAACGATACTTGGCGGTCCAACGAATAACGCTAGTTTGGAATTTCCCATCACTGGTGATTCTCTACAATGGCAGTTCAATGATAATGATAATCCTTTGGATGGTTTTCGTTTTCAAATCGATGGGGTTCGCCAATTGGGAAGCCACAAATGGGAAAGCGGCTATCAATATCGCTATCTTCAACACCCCGGAGATTTTCAATATTTTGACCGAGACTTTGCGAATGATACTTGGGTTGAAAATCCATTATTCACAAATAGCATTAATCTGACCCGTCGTATTCACGCCTTATATTCCCAGCTGTCGGGGCAGAAAGACAAGTGGCAATACACCGCAGGTTTGCGCTTAGAATATTTTGATAGAAGCGTAGAAATCGCTCGACCTGATGAAACCTTTACACTAGATCAATGGAATTTATTTCCTTCCGTCAATATCGCTTATGCGCTTAAAGAGGGCTTGAGCTTAAAGGCTGGATATAGCCGAAGAATTGAACGAATGACCACCTTCAAAATGACTCCTTTTCCAGAACGGGAACACTCCGAAACCTTGGATCAAGGGGATGCAGAATTGTTGCCTGAATACATAGATTTGGTCGAAGCAGGTATGGTAAAAAACTGGAAAGACAATTCCGTCTTTGCTACGGTATATTATCGCCACCTCAATAATGTTGTTAATCGAGTCAATACCGTTTTTAATGATACTATTCTAGGTCGAATTCATACCAATGTAGGCGTCGCCAATGCATTCGGATTAGAACTCGGAACGACTTTATATCCGACTAAAAAATGGCGTATTTATTTAGGAGGAAATGTTTACGACTATCGCATATCAGCAAGCTTGTTTGATGAAAAAATCAACAAGTCCACTGTGGTGTATTCCATTAATGCGAATACGAATTATAATTTCCCCAATGACTTTTCCTTGCAATTGGCTTTCAATTATGCCTCCCGAAAAATTTCGGCTCAAGGAGAAGTTTCCCGTTTTTATAATCCCTCGCTTTCCTTGCGAAAATCATTTTTTGATAAAAGATTATCGATTGCTTTGCAATGGCAAAATATAGATATGGGACTATGGAATGCCAATGAACAACGCAGAACGGTTTTTGGAGAAAACTTCTTTAAGAGTACCAATTATGTATACGAAGTAGATATTCTACAAATTAATCTTACGTACCAATTGAATCAAGTATCCAAAAAGATTAACTTGCCGAAGAGTGAATTTGGGGAAAAGGAGTTTTGAGTGCAATTCCTCCCCTGGTCAAAAATAAAAGAACGTACAAGTATTGGAATTATTAATGTTTTTACCAACCCAAAAAATAGGAGGTAACCTTTTTATTGTTTATTGCGCTAATTATGTATAAGGGCCTGCTACGTTCCTAGGACAAGCCAAATAGAATCAGATAAGAATAATTATGATATACCATAAAGTCATAGAAGAGGTAACGCAAGAAATATTATCAGAACAAATTGATTATAGAAGTTTGCAAGAAAAACTTGAAAATTTAAAAACACTTTTAATAGATCTAACTGAATTGGATTTAGATCAGCAAAGCAATAGGGAAGACCTGCAATTTAAAAATGGAATTGCCATTGGATCTACTTGGGCTGCCTTATGTGTTGTAGACCTCATTAGAACTCGGCAATTTGTTAGGGGAATATTTAAAGCAGTAAATCAACTCATTGAAAAAGAGGTTAAACCTGTGAGAATTCTATATGCAGGGACAGGCCCTTTTGCTACCTTAATCTTGCCTCTGTTGACAAAATTTTCTCCGGATCAACTCCAACTCGTTTTATTTGAAGTTAATCCAGAAACCATTAAGCAATTAAGGCGATTGATCAAACACCTAAATATTGGAACTTATATTGATTCTATTATTTGTGAAGATGCCTCTAAATATAAATTTGCAAGGAAACCAGATATCAATATCCTTTTAAGTGAAACGATGCAGTATGGGCTACAAAAAGAACAACAGGTACCGATTACTTTAAACCTGATAAGTCAATTGGATGAAAACGTAATTTTAATTCCAGGTAAAATAAAATTAGATATAGCTTTGATGAATACAAGCTCGGAATTAGTGTTCAATCCGAAGATGACGAATTTAAGATTTAAAGTGATCAAAAATTTATTAGAGTTTGATAAAGGGTTTATCAAAAAGTATCTCAACCAAAATAGCAATAAGGAATTTAATGGAAAATTTGAATTGTGTAAACGACTTCTATTCCGAGAAAAAGAAAACAATAATTTTTATGATAAATTAGTAATATTGACCTCTATTGAAACCTATAATGAAGAATGGATTAATATAAATTTAAGTAGCTTAACTATTCCAAAAAAATTGATAGACTTACAAAGGCTAGACAAAGAGTTTAAAGAAATTTCGATCAACTATACGGTGAAAAAAATACCTGATTTTGAATATGAACTTCATTAGAAAAGTTAGGAGGTGACCTTGTTTGCTTGGACGACTGCATTTAGGCTGAAAGCTAGAGAAAATTTTTTTGACTTACTAACATTCAAAACAGCAGTATAGACCTTCTTGCCAAAGATGGTGATAACAAACTGTTCGTTACGACTTACTTTGCTTTAGCGAGGCATTTTTTTTTCACCGGATCAAAAATAAAAGGCCATAAAAATATTGAGGTAATTAATATTTTAGCCAACCCACCAAAAATACGAGGCAACCTTTTTATTATTTATTGCACCAAGGGTATATAGGGACTTAATTAAAGGCCAAAATGGATCCAAAGAGGCCTTTAGTAAGCCTTTCTGTGCCATTCAATAAAAGTTAAAAAGGAATCACTTCCAATGCAAAAAACATTAAGTTACCTAATTGCTTTCGCACTTCTAACAATTATTGCCTGTACAGATAATACCTATGACTTGCCCGTGGAAATACCTGATTTTAATTTCCCCGAAACTATTCTTTCAATTTAAATTAAAAAAATGAAATATCTACAATGCTCAATGTTACTGCTTCTCGGAGCTGTTCTATTAATGGTGTCTTGTAAAAAAGACGATACCCCTACTTGTACAGAAACAACCTGGTACCAAGATGCGGATGGTGACGGATTAGGTAATCCAGATGAAAGCCAATCTGCCTGTGAACAACCAACTGGTTATGTGGCAGACAATACAGATACAGATGATACCGGAAATGCTTCTTCTGAAGGCAATACCCCGCTATCGGCATTTGACGAATTCAATCCTGATGCAGTTACGATTTCTTTTGATGGCGATGAGATAACCATAGAATCCAATGGACTCCCAAATCATACTTCTCCTTACTGGGAAAGTACGCATGAATTACACATTGAACAGGTAGTCGGCGATCACCTTACGCCCGGTAATATTCGAGAAGGGAGCTATACGGTAACGGTTCCTAGTGCGCCGCAAAAAGCCGCTTCCAGTTCCTCTACAGGATTGGGAGCGATTGGTATTTCCGTTACAGGTGCCCCCATTTTCAATGACGAAGAAAGAGCCAATGAACCGCTAGATGTTAATACGGCATTAGGCTTTGATTATGCGGGTGGACATAGAGGGCCAGGAGGATATCATTACCATATTGAGTCTGCTGACGTACCTGAAAATACTATCTTATCTCATGATGATGAGCAATTGGTGGGGATCATGGCAGATGGTTTTTTAATTTATGGTAGAAAAGAAATGGATGGTTCTTACCCTAGTGATTTAGACGAATCGGGAGGCCATTTTGGAGTGACGCCACATAGTAATGGCGAAGAAATTTATCATTATCATATCATTAATGAATTTTACATAGAACCCTATATACTTTTATTTGGCGGTGATTTGCAAGGCACTCCCAACCTTATTATGTAATAATTTTTTGATGCAAAGGGATCATCCTTGACCTAGGAATAAGTTATTCAAATGGTGGATGATTCCTTTGCCCAAAATTGATTTAGTATCTCACCTTGACGAAAAGTTTTAATCAACCTTAAAGCTCAGGCAACCTTTTCCTAGTTTTTTGTACCAAGTTATTACCAAGACCTATGTAATAATCAGGAAGTCGTTTTTGAACAACTTCCGCAATAAAAAATTATGAAACTTATCTTACACCCATTCCTTCCATTCCTCTTATTCTTTTCTGCAACCCACCTCAATGCTCAAGTAGTTACCCAATGGGGCCCAGATGGCTACATAAAAATCGAAAATGGTTCGAACGGAATGATGGCGGATTTAGAGCCTGGAGATAGATTCAGTCGCGACCATGACCAAGCCGGAGATATTAATGGCGATGGGGTAATAGACCTAGTCATTGGTGCTCGTTCTGATGATGATGGTGCAACAGATGCAGGAGCAGTCTATATTGCTTTTTTAAATAGTGATGGAACCGTTCAGTCCAATCAAAAAATATCTATGCTGGAAGGTGGATTCAATGAAACCTTACTGCAAAATAATTTCTTTGGTTACGGAGTGGCTGGAATAGGGGATTACGATAATGATGGGATT
>CAYQRA010000478.1:0-5729 GCA_964419315.1 uncultured Saprospiraceae bacterium
AGAAGAAGAAGAAGAAGAAGAAGAAGAAGAAGAAGAAGAAGAAGAAGAAGAAGAAGAAACGGTGACTAATACGGATATTCAAAAGCCGAAAGAAAGTTCCTCTACAGAAGAAGACTCAGGGGAAATAGAAAAGAAGATAGAAGAAGATTTAGAGCAGGAGAAAGCTGCCCAAACGGCAAGCTACGGCGGGGTAGAATCTGGTTTTTTTGCGGGCAATGTCAATCACCTTACGATTCTTCAACAACCCAATAGTGGGACGATTCTAGAGCATAAAACTACAGGAGGAAAGGAGAAATACGATCAAAAAGAAGATGTTTTTGCGGATGATTTAGAAGAAACTTTTTCGGACCCTACGATTCCTTTAAAAATCGAACCGGTTGAACAGCATTCTTCAATCACGGATGAATCTATTCAAAAAGCTTATAAAACCCTTAAGGAGAAACGTATTTTAATTGTGCAATGCGTGGATGAAAAAGTGGCTTATGATTCCGCGCGTAGATTGGCCTTTAAGTTTGGAAAAGAAGCTTATGATTTACGACAGTTATTTGTTGGACGTGGGGAAAGAAATGCCAATCTTAATATTGATGTTTTGGTTAAAGAAACCATAGGGAAAGGAAGTAAAACAGTGGTCGTTATAGATGTAAAATCACCATTATTATTTGGTTCTATTGTATCCGTAGAGTATTCTTTGTCTGAGATTTTAAAAGGATTTTTAAAGGATAAAGAAATGTATATGATTCTCTCCATTAGTTCAGAACTATGGATAGAAGATATTCAAAAGCGAGGTAGTAAATTTCATTTTGATCAATGGAATATTCCAATGATTGATGACTTCAAAGGATCAGAAGAGAAAATTACACAGATAAAAGACAGTATTCCTGCGAAAGAAAATTTGATTAAAATTATTCTTTACACCGTCGCTTTTTTTCCAGCGCTAAACCAAGAAGATTTCGAAGAAATTGTTTTGCTACTGATTGCTTCGATCAATAAGAAGCAGAAAAAAATAGATAAAATCAAAGAGGATTGGTTTGCCCAGCCCGACTATTTTTTGACCCAATGTGGAGTGGTTAATCTATATTCTGAAAATCATGATTCCGAAATTATTGACTTCAGCGATGCCTTGCACCGGCCGGCCTTAAAACGGTTTTTCAATGGGGCTCATTCTTTTTATATCCGACAAAAATTTGAGATCCTACTGAAGTCTGGTTTGCTTTTTAATATTACGACCAATACCCAAGTTACCAATAATTTAATTGACCTGATTTTAAAGAAATTATCGGCCAATACAAAAGAGTACAGCATAGAATATTTGCATCAACTTACTATGAAAATAGTGGACCCGTCTAGATTTAAAGTAGACTTAAGTTGGACGGCAAAAGAATTTTGGGCACGAGTAAATGACAACCAATATTTCCAAAGTAATTCCTTGAGCATCTTAGCGCAGTTGATCGATGAGATGTTGAGTAATTCTAAATTGGAAGATGCTGTAAAAGGTTATTTGAATTTTTATATGATCCATCAAAGAGAAGTCGTTCAGCGTTTGACGGAGCAATTGAGGTATTCTCCAAACTTTGACAAACTCTATTGGATTGGAAGATTACTAAATGAAGGCGATAAAAATACAAGAGATAAAAGCTATACCTTTTTAATTAATCTGTCCAAACAATTTGGAGTAAGGGTCTCCGATTTTTTAGAGGAAATAAAAGCTTGGTTGCCTGATCCAGATGTTCCTTTTAAAAATTATTCGAATGTCAATATTTATGGCCTGACTTTTATTATTGACTTTACAAATAGCATCAGCAAAAAATTTCCAATCAGTAAATTTGGAAGCTTTCCTTCTAAATATCCATTGTTTGTAACCTTTGATGGCGAAAGTGAAAACACAAGGTCGAAAGTGAAATTATTAATCTCTTGGTTGTTTCATCCTAAGATATCAAAAGCAATGGTACATCTAACGAGAATCGAATCTGGTGATAAGCATATCAGTCACAGAAAAGTAGAAAATGAAATAAGTCTTTTTAGAGCCTACATCATCGAAGTATGGTACGCCATATTACTGTGGAGAATCGAGGATTTGGAAGAGGAGGAATCCGAAAAATTAAAATGGATCGCAGCCGAAATCCTAAGAGAAATATGTTTCCAGACCAAAGAACCGGTTTGGAATACCTTGAAGGAAACCTGGGAATCTAAGTCCAAGCAATATATAAAAATAGCAGATGATCACCTTAAAGAAATAAGTGGTCTAAAAGGGAAAAATACTCCCCATCGAAAACGATTATTAGAGAGTAGAGCATTGATCGTCAAAAGTTTTTCGATTATCAATCAACTAAAAGGAGCATTCCAAGAAATAACAATCCGTAAAAAACTAAATATATAACCATGTCTGAGTTTAATCCAAAATTAGAATTAGAGGGCATTGTCCGAAAAATAACCTCTACCCAAACTTTAAAAAATCAATCTGGCGATAAAAGAATGATTATTGTTGATGAATCTTCGGGAAAAGTAGTTTCCAAAACCAGACCTTTTAGAAGATATCGAAAATATTTAGTCTACGCGGATCAAGTGCTAAAAGGGAGTGCAGAAGAAATCGTAATTGAAGACTTTAGTACGCTTGATTCTTTGTACTTGCAAGTATCCTATAAAGTACAATGTTCTTATGATCGAGCCGAACAATTGATTGAATCTTTATTCTTCGGTTCCGGCGAATATCCCAAAAGAAGATTGAATGCTTTGATAGAAAGGTTTATCGAAGAGTACATAGAAAAATTTGATTCTACAACTGAATTTTTTCAGAAATTTTATGAATATCGATCCAACCTTTTGACCGATTTAAAGAAGAGGGTAGAAAGAGAAATTGGATTGCGCTTTAGTGGCCATGTTAGCCTAAAATACGAAGATGAAATTAAAGCGATTGAAGTAGAGGATGGTTTTTTTGAAGTTTTTGTAAAAAACTATGATCGAGGAATGCAGCTAAAATATAAAGCACAGCTAGATATCCTCCCAAATGCAAAAATAAAAGCCATTCTACGGTTTGATAAACAAGGAGAATTGAAAAAGATTATCCGGAGTCAAATCAAAAAAGAAATGCTAGAGACGATTGCCTTGGATGACTTTATCGGGTCTTTTGATTTGGTAAAGGAAAAGGTAACTTCTTCGCTGAATAAAGTGCTGGAGAAGGAAGGACGGTACATTTCGCATTTGTTAATCGAAAGTGAAAACTTAGTTACTGATTCTGAACGAGAATTTATTCTTGACGAATACATCGTAGGTTGTAAGCTCAAAGACTCCAGTATTAATATTACCCATAATTTGATTTTGACACTTGACGACTTAGGGAAATATAAAAGCTCAACCATAAAAGACCTAGATAAATGGGTCAAAGGAAAACTAAACAGCATCACCAAAAATGTCTTGTTTGGCAAAACCTACCTTGATCTGATTCTGTCCCACGGAGAAGGAACTTCCAAATTTGATGGAGATGGAATTAAAGACCAAATGGAATTAGAAGCTGGTAAAATCGGCTTTAAAGTTCAACAACTGATTAGTATTCCGAAAGTGAAACCACTGGAATTGATGGATGGCTTTTCTTTTGATGTAGGAGAAAAAGCAGAATTGAGTACTATCAATACTCGGATAAAAATAAAACTGATCGTTTCTGTTTCTGGTCGAATCATGGACCTTCGAAAAATCGAAAAATACATCAATCCCAATATTGACATCACTGCAAAGATGAAAGAAAAAGTATTGCAAAGTGTCAAACAGGTCATTGACAAAATTGAACCAGAGCGCTACTATATCCGCTTTAAATATGCAGATCAAACACTTGGCGATTCTCGATCAGTAGAAGCCGAATTGATTGATGTTATTTCTAAGGGCTTAAAAAAAGAATTTCATGCCAGTGAATTAGTCATTCCCCCCAAGCCACTAGATACAGATATTACGGTAAGGTTTGCGGAGCTAAAAAGTCAGTTTTGCAAATTCAGTTTCAAGACCTTTCCCTTTCGAGAAGGTGGGCAAGGAGAAACGGTAAAGTTCAATGTCATGTATCAGATTGAAAATGTTCATCCAAATGGTTGGCACCAATTTCAGTCCAAAAAATTCAATTCGATTGAAGAAGAAATAGATCAAATCAGTACGCTCCTAAAAGAACATCTTAGAAATACCCTGAGTACCATCAAAAGTGAAGAGATTATTTATAAAACTCATATTGATGTCAATAAGCTAACTCAAATCGCCAACCTCCAATTGACGCCCATTATTTCAAAAACTTTTGGACTGATTATTAAAATCATCTTCATGGGAAGAGAATCTACCCAGCTCGAAGATAGATTCCATGAGCGCAGACAAAAGGTGATTGACATTCATGATGAAAAAATAAAAATTGAGAAAAAAACCTCTATTGCTTTAGCCAATCTAAAAGTAACGGAATTGGATTCACTCATAGAACGATATCAACAGTTGCAAGCTATTCCAGAATATGCCAATTCGGATGAATTAGAAAGTGTGAAAAAGAAAATAGAAGGTTTCTCCTCCGAACTCAATGATATGGATATTGGCCACGGATTAGTTGATCTCGATGAAGAACAAGAAGGCAATGATCTGGATAGTCTGCTGGTTAGTTTGAAGAGTTCCAATAATCTATTGCAAGCAGGAAATAGGGAAGAGGAGCCTGGAGAGGAGGATTAGATTGATTTTTTTACCCTAAAAAAGAGAAAATGAAAAGAAAGACATTCGTGAGTTATTATCACAAGGAGGATCAAAAATATAAAAATCGATTTATTAATCGGACTGGAGATTTAATCGTCAATAAGTCGGTTGGAGATGGAGAGATAGATTCTAATAATAGCGATGAATATGTCAAACAATTGATTCAAAAGGGATACCTCTATGATACTACGGTCTTGATTGTTCTTATTGGTAAAAAAACGAGATGTAGGAAGCACATAGATTGGGAAATAGCCGCAGCGCTAAATAATAAAGTGGGGGGAATTTATGCAGGGCTACTAGGTTTAATCCTACCAACTCACCCTGATTTCAATACAGGAACTTGCAATCCCAATAACATGCCACCACGCTTTGCCGATAATCAAAAGTCAGGCTACGCCGTCCTAAAAGACTATACAACGGATCGCAAACTCCTTAAAGATTATATCGAATTGGCCTTTTCCCACCGAAAAAAACAAAAAAGCAAAAGGATCAATTCAAGAGCGCAAATACAAAGGAACTCTTGTCATTAGCGTTCTACAAAGCTAACTCAGAAGAGGATTCACGTTTTAAAAGGAAGTACGCTCAAAGAAGCAGCTCTCTAGGGAAATGACCTTAATAAGGGATGAAAAACTTCCATTTTAAGGATCATTTCCCTCCTCTTTTCCCCCTCTTACTACTTCATATGTTGCATTTACTACAACAAATGATGCAATAGCTCCCCCTCTATAGCTATACTTTCCACCGATCTTACAAAATTGCTTTTCTTGTATAAACGATTCGCCTCCATCCTTATCGGTAAATGAAAAGTATGGAATGGGGCGTCTAGCACAAACCATTGTATCAATCTTGTTTCGGGAAGAATGGCTCAAAAGGCTTGTATAGAATCCGTCGAGATAAGCCCCCTAAAAGGATAAATTAGAGGCGTTCATTCTCCTAAGAATTTACCAACAACACCTTAGCCAAAAGGCCGAAATGATGAAATTAAATAAAATATGCCTATTGCTACTGACCACCAGTTTGAC
>CAYQRA010000479.1:0-5717 GCA_964419315.1 uncultured Saprospiraceae bacterium
AATATTCTGAAACCAGTTTTATCACAGATATTTATACCGAAGAAAAAGGATTGCGATCTTACATCATCAGCGGGGTACGAAAAAAAAATGCTCGGACTTCGCCGAGCTTATTGCAGTTGATGACCCTCATAGATATGGTGGCTTATCACCGCGAGGAAAAGTCGATGACTCGGATCAAAGAAATAAAATCGGCGAGGGTTTACCAATCCATTCCATTCGATCTAACGAAAGGAGCCATTGGTTTATTTATGATTGAGGTGGCTCGAAAAAGTATTAGCGAGTCAGAAGAGAATCGTCCTTTGTTTGAGTTTTTCTTTGAGACCTTTTCTTTTTTGGATCAAACAGAATTGCCCGTAGCGAATGTTCATTTGATTTTCTTATTGCAATTCTCTCTTTTCTTAGGTTTCTTTCCTGGCGGAATATGCGATGAAGATACTCCCTTCTTTGATTTGCAGGAAGGGACTTTCGTTCCCCAAGAACCGGGACATACTTGGTTTTTAAATAAGGAGGAAAGCCAATTGTTGCACCAATTGATCCAACTAGATTTCGCCAACTGCCATACCCTAAAAATAAACCGCGAAGTTCGCCAAAATATCCTCCGACAATTATTGCTTTTCTACCGCATGCACATCGAGAATTTCCCGACGATCAATGCGCATCAAATATTGGAGACAATTTTGAGTTAAAATCTAGCTAAAACTAATTTAACCTTAATTCTAATTTACCATTTGCAAGTCTACTTTATTATATAGCATATCAAGCCTTTCATTAGGAGGGAGAGAAATTCTAGCCATAAAATACTAGTCCAAACCTAAAAATCGTTTATTGCTCATGCCACCTAAAAGCATAGCGCATCGTCTTAAACAGTGGGGTAATGGACTTAAAGGCTTTGTTCGGTAAGTTCGACACCAGCCTTTTTTCCTAAAACATTGGACATCAGACTTCTAATTGGTCTAATGATTAGAGAATCGCTTCTAAAAATGAAACGTTCATTGGCAATGCCGGATCTTTATAAAAGACCATTATAAGTAACGTTGAAAAAATTAAGTCCGACGTTTTTCATTTAACTTGAATACCTAACGATTTGAAAATGAGGTGGTTTTAAGTTAAATGGAAAACTCAAATGAGGACTTTATTTTTTAAACAGCACTAAAAAGAATTCGTATCCCGGAATGCCAAAAGATCAAAAAAATATTATGCTTACAAAAATCAAGGCATTTTCTGCCAAATTGAAAAAGCAACGCAGTGAAAAACCTTATTTGGCTTGGCCTTTACAATTGATCGCCCTTGGTGCATCACTGGGTTTTATCACTATCTTTAGTTTTGTTTTCCTCATCTGGGTCGGAGCTTTTGGTAAACTACCTTCAGAAGCTCAACTCGTAGATATCCAAAATAATATTGCCTCAGAAGTCTATAGTGCCGATGGCAAAGTACTTGGTAAATACTACCGCGAAAATCGCATCAATGTCGCTTACGATGATATTTCTCCTTACCTGATTGAAGCCCTTATCGCTACGGAAGATGCTCGATTCTTTGAACACAAGGGCATTGATCTCCGAAGTTGGGGGCGCGTTTTGTACCGGACGGTTTTGTTACAAGACCTCTCGGGTGGTGGTGGATCTACCCTGAGTCAGCAATTGGCAAAAAATATTTTTCCTAGAAAGAAAGGAAAATTGGGAACGGCTATTGCCAAAATCAAAGAGATGATTACCGCTCGTCGACTAGAGCGAGTTTACAGCAAAGATGAATTATTAAACCTCTATCTCAATACGGTTCCTTTTGGTAGAAAAGTCTTTGGCGTTCAAGTAGCCGCCAAAACATTTTTCAATACCAATGCCACGGATATCAAATTGGAAGAAGCTGCGGTATTGATTGGGATGCTAAAAGCCAATACCTATTATGATCCGGTAAGGAATCCAAAATCTTCCAAGCAAAGAAGAAATGTGGTCTTAAGTCAAATGGAGAAACAAGGATTTATTAAACCCACAGAAAAAGATTCTTTGCAAACACTTGACCTCCTCGTCGACTACCGCAGAGAAAGCAACAGCGAAGGTCTAGCGACTTATTTTCGGGAAAACCTCCGACAAAAACTCCCCGATATCCTCAGCCAATACCATAAGCCAGACGGAACACCTTATAATCTATACACGGATGGTTTGAAAATCTATACCAGTATCAATTCTAGATTACAAGGCTACGCTGAGGAAGCGGTGAATCAACACATGGAACAACTCCAAAAAAAGTTTGATAAGCACTGGAAAGGCCGTAAGCCTTGGGGAGAGGATACCGTTATTGAAAAAATCATCAAACGCTCTCATCGGTATAAACAAATGAAAGAGGCGGGGAGATCAGAAGCAGAAATCAAAACAGCTTTTGATACCCCAGTCGGAATGACCGTCTTCAGTTATAAAGGAGATGTCGTCAAAAAAATGAGTCCGAGAGATTCGATCAAATATTATTATTGCTTACTCAATGCGGGCTTTATTGCCACCAATCCTTCGACGGGGGAAGTCTTAGCTTGGGTAGGAGGAATCGACCATCAATATTTTAAATACGATCACGTAAAATCAAAGCGACAAGTAGGATCTACCTTCAAGCCCATCGTCTACGCAACCGCTTTGCAACAAGGCGTACCGCCTTGTAATTATATCAATAATCGTTTGGTCACTTATACCGAATATGATGATTGGCAACCGCAAAACTCGGGCGGAGAATATGGCGGGGTTTTGTCGATGGAAGGTGCTTTACGAAATTCTATAAATTCCGTTGCCGTTGATTTAATTGTAAGATCTGGAGTAGACCCGGTACGTCAATTAGCGAGAGACATGGGCGTTTCTGCGGAGATTCCACAAGTGCCAGCGATTGCTTTGGGAGCGGTCGATGTAGCGCTTTACGACATGGTACAAGTCTATGGTACTTTTGCCAATCGAGGGATAAAGGTAAGTCCTCAATACCTGCTCCGGATCGAAAATAGCGCGGGAGAAACCATAGCAGAATTCAAACCTAAAAAAGAACCACAAAGAGTCTTGTCTATCGACGAGACTGATATGATGACCCACATGATGTCTGCGGTAGTGGATAGCGGTACTGCGCGTAGATTGCGTTTTGCTTATAATTTTCAAAATGACATTGCTGGAAAAACGGGGACGACTCAGTCTCATGCAGATGGATGGTTTATGGGTTATACGCCGAACATTGCGGCGGGTGCTTGGGTAGGTGGAGAATCTC
Organism: uncultured Saprospiraceae bacterium; assembly: GCA_964419315.1. Lineage (GTDB taxonomy): Bacteria > Bacteroidota > Bacteroidia > Chitinophagales > Saprospiraceae > CALLVY01. The sequence continues at coordinate 3,229 of CAYQRA010000479.1, forward strand.
CGAAGGTCAGATTTCGATCTATTTCTTTAGGACAAGGCGCCAATACTGCCTTGCCAATTTGGGCTGAATTTATGAAGCGTGCTTATCGGGATAAAGAATTTAAAAAATGGAAATCAGCAGTATTTCCGATGCCTTCGGCAAGGGTAGTGGAAGCCCTCAATTGCGAACCTTATTTGGAAGAAGAACAGGTGTTGGTCGCAGAGGAAGAAGTCTTGCCTGTCTCCGATGAAGATGGTTTTTACAAAAAACTAGATGAGCTCCTGGGAAGTTTTAAAAAGAATAAAGACAAAAATCGGGTGAATACTTCTCCCGATAAAAATACCAAAGCGAGCAAAAAATCCGAAGCTCAAAAAAAGGAATCGGAGAGAATTAAGAAAAAGAATAAGCGCCTCAAGAAGAAAAAAGAGCGGAAGGAAAAACGGAAAAAGAAATGGAATGACTTGATTAAGAAGTAGGTGGTGATTAAACGGGTAATTTTAGGGCTAAGATTTTTTCGTTTATTTTTAGAGGGAAAGTAGCGGAAAAAGATATTTGTAAAACCCCGTTTAGTTAACACGTACTACTCAAGAAGGATTGATTGGGAAAAAAATAACAAGAGCGGCCGTATTTGAAAGAATAGGGCCGCTCTTGTTTGCTTTCTAACGTTATGGTTCAAGAAAGACCAATCATTTTCTATTGAAAATTACGATGCAAAAAAAAATAAAATTAGCTATGCAAATAATCTTTCACCGATTTTTTCTATGCCTCTCCTTCTTTTTTCTTTTAGGAAATACAGCGACCTTGGTAGGTCAGACGCTGGCAGGTGACCATTTTTTAAGCTCCTCTTCCACATTGGGAAACGATAATTGGTTTGCAACAGATACTTTAACCAAAGCCCAATTTGGCGTGACCCTTTTGCCAGAGTTTATGTATCAGAAACCCATAGGAGGAAAAAGGGGATATGGTGTGGAGTTAGGCTTTTATTATGAAAGAAGAATACTGGAAAGGGTATTATTGACTTTTGACTTAAACTCTAGATATACTCAGTTTGATGAAAGTAAATCTCAGGCTGAGAGTCGGATGCTTGGAGATACGGCGGTCGCCCTCCATTTGTTTAATGTTGAAAGACAAGTTCTGAAAATTTCTACGCCAATAAGTTTTAGGTTTTATTATTCTTTTGTTCCAAAGGCTTATTTATTATTAAGTGTCGGACCAGAGTGGAATCTCTCCCAAAAAGGAATATCAGAATACCAGGAAACAGTCTATGAAAGCGAACCCTATAATCTTTTAGGAAGAGGAATCGAATCAGGAGTAATGTTGGAGTCTTACGTACCACGTCGCTTCAATACTAAGCTGGAGATGGGACTAGGAATAACTTTTAAAACGCTAAGTATTGAAATTCTTTCCAGACACGATGCTTTAAACCGACAAGCACCAAGTATCGGATTAAGGTTGCGGCAGCAGTTGGGGCTTATTAGGTCAAAAAAGAAAAGATAAGCTAGTCTTAGTTTTCTGCTTTTTGTGTCTTCCTTTTGGGGCTAAAAATCAGTATGCTTGAGAAGAATAAGCAAGGAATGCCCAAAACTTAACCTTCGATCGATAGCTTCCAATTCCCCAATCTTCCCTTTTGTAAAATATTTACCATTCTCCACTAATCTTTATTCCATTTTGTTCGTAAAACCCTTCAGCAAACTTACCTTTAGGAATCTTTAGCAAAGAGGCCAAAAAGGAATCTAATTGCATTTTTGATTTTAGGGATTCGCAATACTCCCTTACCATAAATAGAGCTGTATTATGCCAACTACGACCAAATCAATCATCAAATACAAGAAGGGAAAACTAAGCAAAGGAACCCTCTTGCATCTGTATGAGCGTATGCTCAAACCTCGAATGATAGAGGAAAAAATGTTAATCTTACTGCGTTCTGGTAAAATTAGCAAATGGTTTTCGGGAATCGGTCAAGAGGCCATCGCAGTGGGCGCTACCGCTGCCCTAATGCCCGACGAAATGATCTTTCCAATGCACCGCAACCTTGGGGTATTTACGACCCGAGATATTCCACTCGAACGATTGTTTTGCCAATGGCAAGGGAAAAAACCGGGCTTCACCAATGGTCGCGATCGCTCCTTTCACTTTGGAACCAAAGAACACAATATCGTTGGAATGATTTCTCACCTTGGACCTCAACTTTCTTTGGCAGGAGGAGTCGGAATGGCGCATACGCTAAATGGAGAAAAAAGAATTGCGCTGGCATTTACGGGCGAAGGAGGAACGAGCGAAGGCGAATTTCATGAAGCACTCAATGTCGCTGCCGTCTGGCAGCTGCCCGTTATCTTTATGGTCGAAAATAATGGCTACGGTTTATCTACCCCAACTTCCGAGCAATTCCGCTGCGAAAATATCGCAGATAAAGGCATTGGCTACGGTATGCGATCTGTAAAAATTGATGGCAATAATATCCTTGAAGTCTATCAAACGATTTCTAAACTTGCGGCAGAATTGCGAGAAAA
>CAYQRA010000480.1:0-5696 GCA_964419315.1 uncultured Saprospiraceae bacterium
GGTTGAGTCCTGCTTTTCAGGTATATTTTATTAAAGAATTTCAAAGGTTGAAACAGGATGAAATGCTTCAATTGGGGCAGGAGTTTGATGTCAAACGCTTTGTATCAAAAAGTACTTTTTCTCTACTGACTTCCGCAATCAAAGAAAACCTTGTTCCAGACGATTTATACACGAACAAAAATGAACGAATCACTTTTGCCAGTGAGGTGGATTTACTGAATGAAGCCTTGTTTGGAATGACCGCTAAGGAGTGGCAACAGGCTAATCCGAATAAAAAAGGAAATATGCGGGATCAGGCAAGTGTAGAAGAATTGATTGTTCTCAATGTATTACAAGGGGTACATGCGCTCCTGATCAAATGGGATACGGATAAAGCGGAGCGGAAAAGAATTCTTAAAGAGGTGGTTAGGGATTTTCTTCCTATTATTAGTGATACTCGCCTCAAATCAGTAAGTGATTTGAAAAAGAAAATTGCGGGAAAAAAGAAAAAATAGAACCATTCATTTAGTTACAACATCCGTTAAGTCAGCAAAAAATAGACCTAATTCTAACCGTGCGGAATTCCGCACGGTTAGAATTAAGAGCTTATTTAGGTACTGTTTTTTGTAAGAAATAAGCTTCCCCAGCGACCAAAGCTAATCGCTCGCCAGAGCAAAGGGTAATGTTCTTTTTGCTTGTTTTTTAAAACCGCTGCAGACCAAGGCAGCCATTTTTCTCCGAAAATTTCTGGAAAGCATTCTTGTGTTTCTTGGAGCATTTTTAAAAAAAGTTCTGGAGCTTCTTCTATCCATGCTTCTTGCGGTGTCGCAAAGCCTAATTTATTATAGCGCCGATAAATCGGATCGGGTAGGAATGGCTGCATGGCTTCTCTTAGGATATACTTACGTCGAGCTTTATTGATTTTTAGTTGATCAGGTAAATTGAGGCAAAATTCGACAAGGCGATAATCTAGGAAAGGGAGCCGAGACTCTACCGAAGCAGCCATAGAATTGCGGTCTTCATAATGCAATAAAATGGGCATCCCGATTTCTGAAAGTAAATTGATAGAAGTTTGAGCCAAACTATCATCTTTACTGCGAACAAATAAATGCTCCGGATCAATTGGCCAGGTTTCCTTTAACCAATCAACTTTTGTCAAATGATTTTTTTGTCGAAAATGCTGGACGGAATTAAGTGCCTGCAAAGGACCAATCTGATGCAAACGAAAAAATCGAAGCAGGTTAATTATCCCAGCTAGTGGATTTTCTTTTAGCTGTTTTTTAAACAAAGGCGCATAAAATTTTTCATAGCCAGCAAGTATTTCATCTGCACCTTGTCCATCGAGCATGACCGTCAGTCCTTTGGCTTTAGCTGTTTTAAAAACTTGATACTGAGCGATCACACTGGCACTTGCAATAGGCTCATCTTGTGCCCAAATGACTTTATCCCAATCGGCTAATATTTCTTTTAAAGAAGGAAAAACCTTATGATTTTTATGTCCTGTTTTTTGCACCACAGTATCAATAAAAAAACTTTCATCAATTGGAGATCCGGGAAAACAACAAGAGACACTTTCTGGTGAATTTATTGGTTTTTCTTTTTGAGAAAGTGCTTGCATTCCGCAGAGAATGGAAGAGCTATCCAAGCCTCCAGATAAGGCCGTACCTATCGACACATCTGATCGCAAACGAAGGCGAATGGCATCTAAGAATTTTTCTTGAAATAGCTTTATTGCTTCTTTTTCGTTGATGGCTTTTTCTGAAGAAAGTTGTTCTTCAATTAGATAATAAGGACGAATTTTAAAAGTGTGATCTTGAAGATTATAGAGGAGTGTATGCCCGCCTTTTAATTGATGAACACCTTTAAAAAAAGTGGCGCTTTGATGGTCGTGATAGCCTTTGATCAAAAATTCATAGGCAATGGTTTTATTCAATTGAGCGGTCCAATTAGGAAGGCTGGTAAATTGTTTGATTTCTGAGGCAAAGCAAAATTGTTTTTGGAAAATGGTGTAATAAAAAGGTTTGATGCCAAAGCGATCCCGAGAACAAAAAAGTTGCTTTTTATGTGGGTCGTAGATAGCGAAAGCCCACATGCCATTGAAATGATGGACACAATCCTCTCCCCAAAAATCATAGGAAGCTAGGAGCACTTCTGTATCAGATTGGGTCGCAAAGGAGTAGCCCGCTTGTTGGAGTTCGCTGCGGAGTTCGAGGTAATTATAAATTTCTCCATTATAAGTGACGATGTGTCCTTTATAATGCATAGGTTGTACACCATCCTTGCTCAGGTCGATAATAGCTAGGCGGCTATGTGCAAAACCCCAATGACCACGAGCGTAAAAGGCTTGTCCGTCTGGTCCACGATGCTTCACTAATCCAATGGCCTTTTGCAATAGCTCAGGATCAACGGAGGCATTATTTTGTTGAACAATTCCAAATATTCCACACATTCCTAAAGAAGTTTAAAAAAGACAAAGTTGTTCGACGGATTTATCTTAAATTTATTTTTTCAATGGTTCTTAACTCGAAGATACCAGAATTCCGAAATTCTTCTTTCATGTTAAAGCAAAGGCTTCATTTTTTTTATCCTAGATCTCCATTCGATGCTCGAATAGAATATGTTTTGGATTTTCTAAGCAATCATCCGCTTTGTCCGGAGGGGCTTATTTTTTGCAAAAATGAGAACTTAGAAGAAAGAGATATAGCGATCTATTATGGTCAAGCGCAAGCAGGGAAGGGTTTTTTTATTCCTGCTTCAGCAATAGTCTTTACTACACCAATGCCCTCTTTTCCGGACTTAAAACCTCACGGCTTCCACTACGAAGCATTTACTTTGTATGGCCTCCGTACAGTGGCCCTCGAAGAGGAAGTACCTTTCTTTACAGATCGCCGATTTGGTTTTGATCTTTTGGAGACGATTTTTTTTCACATCAGTCGTATAGAAGAACACCATTGTACTCCGGATCAATTGGATACTTGGGACATGATGAAATCTTCTGAGCAGTTTTTATCAAAGCATGGATTAGAAGAAGAGCCAGTAGTAGATCACTTGGTTTATTGTTTTTTTGCGGCCTTAGGTTTGGCTGTGGAAAAGCCAAAAACAGTATATCGGATGAGTCATGACATTGATGTTCTTGAAAAATTTCCAAATGCGCTGGCTTATTTGAAAGCAGCGGCAAAACTGGTATTGGGAGGGAAAGGATGGAAACTGCAGAAAGACTTATTCTTGGCCTATTGGAAAAGACAGCTAGGAGAAAAGGAAGATCCTTTTGATACCTTTGACTGGTTGTTGAAAAAAGGGACTTGGTCGGGGAAAACGATTTATTTTATGGCGGGCGGGATTACGAAGTTCGACAATCATTATGAGATCGAAGATCGCAGGATAAAAGGTATCCTTGCATTGGCAAAAGCCAATGGCTATTCGATTGGCTTGCATCCGAGCTATGCGGCATGGAAGAAGGATGATTTATTTTTAGCAGAAAAAAAGAGATTGGAAAAAGTAGTAGGAGAGGAGGTGGTCGATAGTCGGCAACACTTTTTACATTTTTCGTTTGAACATACGCCCAAATTATTGGAGGCCAATGGAATAAAAAGGGATTCGAGTTTGGGCTACCAAGATAGGATTGGTTTTCGATGTGGAACAGGCTTTCCTTATCGTTTGTATAATTTCCAAGAAGAGCGGGCATTTTCTTTTTGGGAAATTCCTATGGTATTTATGGATTGTGCGCTATTGGGGGAGGAAAATGATGTTGCAAAATTTGGACTACACTTAGAAAAGTTTTTGGCAAAAAATAAAAATTTGACAGCCATTACTTTTAACTTTCACAACAGTACTTTTGATCCAGGGAGACTAGATCAGGAGGCATTGATTCGTATTTATAAATCTTTGGAAGAGATAGAAGCGTTTCTATAGACTTTGTTTTTTTCTAAATGCTGGAGAAAGTTGGCGAAATTAGATTCCCAAGTATAAGCCTTTAAATTAGTCTCATTTGGTTCAAATTCAATAGCACCATTTAATAACCATTGTTGATAATAGCTTAACAAAAAATCTTTGGTCTTTTGTAAAAACTTTTCTTGATTATAGCTGATAACTCCGGCATTGAGATCTTTAAATAATTTCTCAAATTCGACATCATAAGAGCCATTAATGATCAAGAGGATGGGCTTCCTTGCACCAAGGTAATCATAAAGTTTTCCTGTTAAGATACCTTCTTGCTTTTCCTCCGACCAACTTAGCAAGAGATTGATATGAGCCTTCTTCTGTAAAAGAGAAGCTTGCTGAAAAGAGACTACTCCCAAGTCTTCAAAGATTTCTCTAAGTTGATGATTTTCTATCCATTTATTCCAGATTAAAGAATCTTTGCCGGCATGGACAAAGCGTACTTTTTGGGGATCGATCTTTCCCTCTGCAATGAGCTCCTGCAAGGCCCTAAGGCATAGGGTCGCATCTTGAAAACGAGGATGAAGCGAACCCGAATAGGAAATGGTGAAATGCTTTGCCTTTTCTTTAGGCGGTGGGCTACTAATCCGAGAACTAATACCACTGCGCATCACATAGACATCGGAAGAATAATCCGTAAAATGTTTGGCTAAGCCTTTAGAAACCGTAGTGATCATATCTGCTCTTTGCAAAATTCGGGTATTGAATTTTACTTGCAAACTTTTTAGAAAGATATTATCTCGAAACTCATTGATATGCAAATCTCTAAAATCAGCAATCCAAAAAAGGTGAGGAAATTTCTTCTTGAGTTTATAAGCTACGTAATGATCGGTATAAGGACGGAAAGAAGTATAAATGTATTTAATTTTTCCTTCGCTGATCAGTTCACAAGCTTTTTTGTAAGCCGATTTGGCAAAAGTCGGAGCCCCTTCTCCAATCCAAAGATTGGTGGGATAACTATTGAGTACCTTCCGGAAGATATTGACTAGTCTAGTAAAATTACTAGCATTAAGTCGATTATTAAAAGGACTTTGTTCCGACTCGAAGAGGCGGGCAAAATTCCGGTAGTCGAAATTTCGAACGGAGTGGGTGGTAATAGGAATTTCGGGAAAAGCTTCCTGAAGCGGAATTCCCGGTTCATCGACAGAAATTACATGAACCTTCTTAAAATGTTTTGAAGCTTGGTCGGCAAAATTAAAATTTCGCAGGGTTCCAATAGTTCCCATCGGGGGGAAATGATAAGAGACCATCAACAGCTCACTATGTGAAACTTCATTCATTAAAAAAAGAGATCGTTTTATTTAGATTTTATTGGTCAAGCGAGAAAAAGAACTAGAGGAAAAGGTCACCACTTTTTTCTTTTACTTCCTTTGTTAATGCCTTAATTTCCTGTTCTTTTGATTTTGGATAAACCAACAATACATCTCCTTCGTCTACAATAATAAAGTTGTCAATATCTCGTAAGACGACTAGTTTTCCCTGTGGTGCTCGAACCAAAGTATTGGTTACATCATTAATCATGACATTATCACCAGTGATAACGTTGCCAGCCTCATCTTTATCGCCTTCTGCGTGAAGAGAAGCCCAGGTGCCTAAATCTGACCAACCAAAATCCGTAGGAATGGTGTAGATATTCTCGGCCTGCTCCATGATGGCGTAATCTACGGAAATACTTGGAGTAGTAGGGTAGTGTTGGTCAATAAATTCTTGTTCCTTTGTCGTATTATAATCAGAGTTTCCTTTCTCTAGGATCGTGTAAATCTCGTTAGCATGTTTTT
>CAYQRA010000481.1:0-5690 GCA_964419315.1 uncultured Saprospiraceae bacterium
CGAGAGGCCGTCCCAAAAACTGATTTTAAATTTCTTCAAAACAGTTTTTGATTAACACACAATCACCTAAATCTTAATGTCATCTTGTTGCCCAAAAGACCAGCACGTCCTATCGGGCTTATAATCAAACCTATGGTAGAATATATAATCAACGCCAATGACCGGAGCCTTTGACAGATACATTGCTAATTAAGTTTGGAAAAGAATTTACCTTCGCCTTAGAGACTTGGTAAACAGCATAAAGCTTCCTATTCCAGAAGTATAAAATTTTTATTGAGGGGGAATACTAGAGAAGACTTTTATAAAATGGTATTCCTAAATACAGGTGGGGGGTGATTGCTTCTCGTTGGTTTTTTTTGCTTTGGTAAAAAATTGTAAGTAATTCGTTCCTTTCGTATTGATGATTCAAAGATAAACCATTCGGAGGAGTGATGCATACCCGAAAATCGGTAATTATTATATAGTCCTTTGCTCTAATTAAACGAAAAGTCAATAATGGCGGTGCTTTCAGCCTTATTTTGCGAATGCTGAACTGGAAAAAAATCAAGGACTTTCATACAATAAGTAGAAGAGACCGTATTTTTTATCCTAGAAACAGCTAAATAGTATTAATTTCGTTTATATTAATACAACCGTTTAATTACTTTTTCGATCTTTTGGTTTTTTAAACAACACTAAATAATTGTTCTTCTAAAATCAAATATCCCAATGAAAGGTCCATGATTGAATCGTAATTAAAACAGGCAAGAGAATGACTATTTAATCATGGTAACAGCTATAGATCTTAACTCAAAATAAAATAGACATATGAAAATACTAAGTACAATACTATTACTAAGCTTCACGACCTTGGCCTTTGGTCAAATTACCATTACTAAAAATGATGTCCCCATGCTTGGCGATCAATTAGGCTTTGCTATTGATACGCTTCCAGTTGGTTTTTCTCCAACACCGCCGGGGCCGGACCAAACCTGGGATTTTTCAACTTTGGGAAGTAATTTTACCTACACCGAAGAATTAATTGATATCGCTGGTACACCAGGAGAAGCTGACTTTCCTACTGCAACGGGAGCGATCATTCAAGGAGGTTTTTATGCGTACATCGAAAATCGAGACGATGGCGTTTACCTGATCGGCCTCTACGGTGATTTTGGTGCGGGGACACCCATTAGCTTGTTTCTTAGTCTACCTTTAGATCCTCCGAATAGGCAATTTGCTTTACCGAGTACTTACCAAACCAGTTACATCAATAATTACGTTGGATTCCAAACCATCGAAAGTCCCGTTCCGGGAACGGACTCGCTCCGAATTACAAATGATGCAGTGGCAGAATCAGAAATCGATGCCTTTGGAGTCGTCGAAACGCCTTTTGGTTTTTATAATGCCTTAAGGCAAAAAGTAACCACGACTACAGAACTAATTATTGAGGCTCAAGTTTTTGGACTTTGGTTTGAGCAAAGTCGAAATACAACAGTAGAGGTTGCTTATCATTTTTATAATAAAGAAGTCAAAGGCCGTCTATTGGAATATACCATAGATTCTATCGGCAATGCTGGACAAATTACTTATTCTACCATTCCCGGCGCACAGGGCATTCCGCCCATTGCTAGTTTTGATATCATGGATCAAGGAGGCAATACTTTTCTTTTTACCGACAATTCTTATGATAATATCACCAGTCGAGAATGGGATTTTGGCGATGGTACCATGATGAGTACAACTGGAACAAGCATTAGTCACACCTATACAAATGGTGGAACTTACGAGGTTTGTCTAACGGTAGAAAATAGTTTTGGAAGCGATCAGCTTTGTCAACCTCTAACGGTCTTATCTCCTCCGGTGGCAGATTTTACTTTTGCAGATGCTTTCGAAGGAGTCGTTAATTTTCAAGATGCCTCTGATGGCAATCCTACGGCTTGGAGTTGGGACTTTGGAAATGGTAGCAGTAGTACTATGGAAAATCCTTCTCATACTTTTGCCAGTCCCGGAAGTTATAATGTGTGTCTGACGGTGACCAATTCACTTGGCGATAATATGGTTTGCAAAACAGTCAGTCCTATCTTTAAGCCAGTCGCTGATTTTTCTTATGTCAATCCCGTGGGAACCGCATCCGTTAGTTTTTCGGATGAATCTGCCAATGGACCCAGTTCTTGGTTTTGGGACTTTGGAGATGGTGCCACTAGTCCTCAGCAAAATCCATCTCATGATTTTCCTTCTGATGATTATAATGTATGTTTGACCGCTAGCAATGCTGCTGGTTCCAATCAGTTGTGTAAAGACATCACGGTAATTATTGCTTCTTTAGCAGATTTAGAAAATCAGATTGCCTTACAGGTTTATCCTAATCCAGTGAGCGATCTTTTGCAAATCCACTTAGAAGAGCTACCGGAAGCTGGAAGTCAATTGATGATTACCAATAGATTGGGACAATCCATGTACGTCGAAACATTGGAACAAAGACAAGTAATTGCTTTAGGGCAATGGGTGGCAGGAACTTACTCCTGGAATATCCTTTCTAAAAAAGGAGCCTTACTTGCGCGCGGAGCCTTTGTGGTGGCGCATTAAGATTATAGTCAAAGAATCAAATTAATTAGCGAGTGTTACGAGTGGGGTCCATCCATTCGTAACACTCGCGCATTTTAAGCGTCTTACAGATCAAATAGGAATCGTCCATTTGACCTTAATCTACAATAGAGATAAACATATGAAAAGAATAGGATTGCTGTCGGATACCCATAGTTTTTTGGATGAACGAGTGTTTCATTATTTTGAAGAATGTGATGAGGTCTGGCATGCTGGAGATATTGGTGATCCGGAGGTAGCGGATCGTTTAGAAGCCTTTAGACCTTTTCGGGCGGTTTATGGGAATATTGATGGTGGAAAAATTCGCCAACGCTATCCTTTGGATTTGCGTTTTGACTGTGAAGGGCTAGACGTGTGGATGACCCATATTGGTGGCTATCCCAAGCGTTATTCTAAGCGGGTGCGCGAACAATTGCAAGTGGAAGCGCAGCCGCCGGGTTTGTTTATTTCTGGACATTCTCATATCCTCAAGGTCATGCCTGACCCCAAGTTCCATCTCTTGCACATCAATCCCGGTGCCTGTGGTCATCATGGGTGGCATAAGGTCAGAACCTTGGTTCGTTTTAGTGTGGAGGATGGAAAACCCAAAGATTTGGAAGTAATTGAGCTGGGGAAGCGGGGGCGTTAAAGCATCTAGTCTTAAGATGATTTATTCTAAAGCTTAAATGAGAAAACTAAAATAATATGGTAATAATAAGATTGGTATTAATTACTCTGGCTATTCTTTTTTCAGGGTCAGTCGATGGGCAAAAAGCTTCCGCTATTCAAGTTTTAAGGGAAAAACTATTATTGGATTTGCAAGTAGAAAATTCTTGCGCTTTAGAAGATGTAAAACAGGTGGCCTCCTTTTATAATAAAAGAAAAAAGAAAGATAACTTAAATGGCTTTTATACTATACTCTTTTCTCATGATCCCCAAAAATTAGATTTCAATTTCCTACAAGGATTAGTCCACCAATCTATTTCTTTATCGGAAGGTTTCAATGTTGATAATATGGAATCGTTAAAGGAGTTTTATAAGGCCCTTCGGTTGCGGTTATCAGAAATGACGACCAATCACCAAGCCTTACTCCTCGAGATAGCAAGAAAGAATTTAGGAAATGGAAATGTTGAGATCGCTTATAATAATTTGACAGAAGTGATGAGAATTTATGATTCTCGTTTAGAAGGGAATAATTATTTATTTAGTACCAAACATTATCCTTTTGAAGTAAACCATAAATCAAAAGACCTTGCCTTCAAAGCTTATATTCTATTTTTAGAATCACTTCCAGTTGACGAAGTGCGATTTAAAATGCTGGCCAAAAATAGTCGCTTTAATTCTTACCTTCAATCCCATAACCGATATGCTTACGAAGTCATCAATAATAAACTTGCTCAGGCTGGTTATCAAAAAATGGAGGTTCCTCCTATTTTTTATGAACCTACAAAGCCCTTAAGCGAGGAAGAAATCAAAACCTTAGAAGAGGAAAAAAGAAAAAGGGAAGAAGAATACAAGAAAAAATATGATTGGATCAAGAAAGAATAATTGAATTTTTTTGATCCTACTAAACGATAGTCCTCCCGAATGCTGGATAAAACCAGCATTCGGGATTTCTTATTTTACAAAGAATAATTTCACCTAAAATTTATTAGCGAAACACAAAAAATAAACATTTAGGAATTATTGCCAATCCTTCGGGAAATATCGCCAAACAAAACAGCTACTTCTTGCTGCATCTTTGTGTTGTCAAAAGAATTAAAAATAAATTAAATACGATAACATGAAAAAGTTTCAAGTCCCTACCAAAGAAGAAGTATCTACTGGCAACCAAGCGATTTTTGATCAACTACAAAAAGGGCTCGGTTTTGTTCCAAATCTTTATGCCTATTATGCAAAAAGTGAAACAGCTCTGGGAGATTACCTCGCCTTGCAAAATCGGAAGTCTAGTTTAAAAGCCAAAGAGAGAGAAATTATCAATTTAGTGGTCAGCCAAGTGAATGGATGTCGCTATTGCCAGTCGGCTCATACCGTACTTGGAAAAATGAATGGTTTTACGGAAGATCAAATTTTAGAAATAAGAACAGGTACGGCCGCTTTCGATGCCAAACTCAATGCATTGGCCGTTTTTACCAAAGCCGTAGCCGAAAACCGAGGAACTATTTCTGATCGGATCAAAGAAGATTTCTTTACTGCCGGATATACCGAAGAAAATTTAATTGACGTAGTGCTGGTAGTAGGAGATAAAACGATTAGTAATTTGATTCACAACCTCACTGGTTTTGAAATCGACTTCCCCATCGCTCCTGAGTTGGAACCGGCTAGCGTATAAAATAATTCATGATTTTAGGTTGAAAGATTAAGTAAACTGGGGCGCGGCTAATTGCTGCTTCCCAGTTTTTTTTAAAAGAAAATTAATCTTCGATTGCTTGCTGCAAATCACCAATGATATCTTCTTGGTTTTCTACCCCGATGGATAAGCGAACCAAGCCATCTGTTATGCCATTGCGTAAGCGGACCTCCTTGGCCACTTTGATGTGCGAACTAGACGCCGGATGTAAAATCAAAGTATCCACATCGCCTAGCGTAGGAGCGAGGGTGCAGAACTGAATTCGATTCATAAAATCAATTCCTTTTTTCAGCCCACCTTTCAATTCAAAACTCAGCATTCCCGTAAAAGCACGCATTTGCTTTTTGGCGATTTCGTGATCTGGATGCGAAGCCAATCCATTATAATTGACCCGTTCTACCGCAGGATGCGCTTCCAAAAATTCTGCAACTGCTTGAGCATTGCTACAATGGCGATCCATTCGCAATTCCAAAGTTTTCATCCCATTATGAATCAGCCAAGCATCAAATGGATTACAATTGGTTCCTGCCAGTTTCATCGTTGTCCATACTTTTTGATCCATCAATTCTATATTAGTACCAATAATGATTCCCGCGATTCCATTGCCATGACCGTTGAGGAATTTGGTTGTCGAATGAATGATGAAATCAATACCAAATTGGAAAGGCTGCTGCAGGTAAGGAGTGCAAAAAGTATTATCCACCGCCGTCCAACGCTGATGTCTTTTTCCAATATCAGCCAAAGTGGCTAGGTCGACACAGGCCATCGTCGGATTTGC
>CAYQRA010000482.1:0-5676 GCA_964419315.1 uncultured Saprospiraceae bacterium
AAAGCTGCACTCCAGATGTGGGCTCGGATTAATTTGTGCAATTTGTTATACACACAATTCAATCCTACTCGATCGTACAAAAAGAAATGCTAAGTAAAATAAGCTTTGACCAAGGGTACATATTTTCGGGAGACGGGAATGATATCCTCACAATCCGCCAATTTCAATTTGAAGCCCTGAGCATTGCCAGAAACCGATTGTACCTTTTGTAAATTGACCAAATAAGAGCGATGACAACGAATGATATGATCTATTGAAATGTTCTCTGCTAAATGCTTTAGGGTTCCTCGATGTAATTTCTTTTCTACTTTCAGTTCTTGCCAATTAACGATATTGACATAATTCCCTTCTGACTCTATATACAATAGTTGATCGGGAAAAATAGTTATTTCTTCATTCTCCGTTAAAATGCTAAGATGCTTGGTATTCCCCTCTTTCTGGGGGATCGTTTCGTTTAGTTGCAGCAATTGGCTTTCTGCTAAATGGCGCTTAAGTAAGCGATTATAATCTGTGATCACAAAAAAGGCCACTGGCACTACTCCTATCAACATGGTATAAACAATCATAGAAAAAAAGGATGCTAGGGTGAGGTGATTATCTACAGATAAAAATGGCGTGTATAAAGTATTGCCAATCGCAATGGTTAAAATTAAAGCATTTTCATAAAGTATTTCCCAAGCAACCGTCCAAGTTTTGTCTTCTCTGAGAAAAGGAAGCAATCTAGGGAGAACGTTGTGAAAGAACAGCACCACCAAAAAGCAGTTGAGGCCATAGCCTAAAATAAGAAATGGTTTGTACGGGCTTTTCAAATCATCCAAACCAAAGGGTTGAAAGAGGAGTAAGAATAGGCCGACAAAAATCCCAGCGACCAAAGCAATATAAATGTTTTGGGAATTCGGTTGATGAGCGGGATATGGCTTCTTAAGAAATCCAAGCATGGTATCTGCAAAATAAAAATTTAGTCCTGTCTTACGAAATAAACGAGGGCTTTTTCCAACATGGAAAAAGCCCTCGTTATTTTTGGCCTTTAGTTAAAGGATAGACTTTGATAATAATGTCTTTTTTTAGTACTTACTTCACCACTTCTACCCCTTTCCAGAAAGCAACATAGCCTTCTATTTCTTTGCCCATTTCAGAAATCTGTGGGTAATACCAAGCCGCATCCTGATTGGTTTCGCCATTGACCTTTAAGGTATAATAAGAAGCAACTCCTTTCCAAGCACAAGTCGTATGCTTTTCTGATTTCTGGAGAAATTCTTCTTTGACCGCAGTGGGTGGAAAATAATGATTGCCTTCTATGATTTTCGTCGCATCGCTTTCCGCGATGACTTGTCCATTCCAAATTGCTTTCATGGTGGGTTGAGTTGTTTGTAATCTTAAAAAACGGTATTTGATTCTACCTCTAAGAAGAAAGATTTTTATAAAACTCCTTCTTTAATTTGGTAACATTCATTCAGCAAAAAAGTTGAATCAGTATTCGCGTTTCCTTTAAGAAATTTCTCCCCCACAACTAGACCCCGCTCCCGCTGTACAACCATAGCAATGTTGATTCAATACAATATCCCGTCCCTTTAAAGCCTCGAGATCAAAGTCATTAATATGCTGAGAGGTCGCTGCTACTCGCAGGTCTAACATTTGGTTGAAATCACAATCGTGTAAGTAGCCATCCCATCCTACAGAAATGGTATTTCTACACATTAAGCCATCAATAGTCATTGGATTAAATGCTTCGACGAGTTTTTCCATATAGCCTTCGTAGTTATCTGACTCCAGCAGGTAGTCTAGAAAACGGCTAATTGGCAAATTGGTGATGGCATAAAGTTCGTTGAAATCAATATCGAATTTGCGTTTGAGTTGGCGCTTAAATTCAGCTTGCAAGCTTTCCTGAGAAGCCGGTAAAAAAGCACCAGATGGATTATAGACCAAATCGAGAATCAATCCTGAACCTTCTTTGCCATAGCCCACTGCATTGAGCATTTCCAATGCCTTGATCGAGTCTTCAAAAACGCCATCTCCTCGCTGATTGTCGGTTCTCTTTTTAGAAAAATAAGGCAAAGAAGAAACGACATGTACTTTATGCTTTGCAAAGAATTCTGGTAAGTCGTGGTATTTTTTATTGGCTACAATAATGGTCAGATTACAACGATCCATTACCTTTTTACCCAACTTAGTCACCTCTTCTACAAACCAACGAAAGTCCGCATTCATCTCTGGAGCACCTCCCGTAATATCCACCGTATGGATGGTCGGCACACTTGCAATAATTTCCAGACATTTTTCCAAGCCAGCTCTACCCATATTTTCTTCTCGGCGATCTGGACCGGCATCTACATGGCAATGAGCACAGGTTTGGTTACATAATTTTCCAATATTCAATTGAAAAATCTCTAAAGTCGACACCTTCAAAGGCAAGTGATTCAAGTCCTTTAAACGATCGGTAAACTTTGGAAAATCTACCGTACTTTTCTCTTGTCCATTGAGCACTTTCAATTGAAAAAAGCTATCAGATAAATCCGCTCCTTTTGCTTGCAGCGACTTTGTTTTTTGTTTGATTGACATATTCTATCGAATAATTTATTTAGTTCTTGGACAATTAGCCTCTAAGTATTACAGTTTACATGGATAGTTTTTCCGCATGGTTCATCATTTGCACGCCATAAACCAAAGTAGATCCTCCTTTGATCGCCGCTGCCACATGAATCGCTTCCATCATCTGTTCTTCATCGGCTCCTTTTTCCAAACAACCAGAAGTATAAGCATCAATGCAATAAGGACATTGTACCGCATGAGAAACGGCCAAGGCGATCAATGCTTTTTCTCTTTCGGTCAAAGCGGTATCTCCATTAAAGACCGTACCGTACCAGTCAAAAAATTGCTTCCCCATTTCGGGTTGATGCTCGGTAATATTACCAAATTTTTTAAGGTCGCCGGGATTGAAATATTCTTTTGCCATAATTATTTTTTTTCGAAGAAAATTAAGAGTTGCTTATAAAGATTAAATATAACGCAAAGAAATAGATTTTATCGGGGTAGGCTTAATAAAACAAAGACTTTTGGTAAAAGTTGTCTTCAGCAGGGCTTATCCTCTTCGATCCTAGTAAAACTGGCGTTCTATTTTACTAGATTGGAGCTAAAGATAAAGGAATCTAGGAGATGGGGAATGTTCGGAAAAAGACATAATAAGGCTTTTGGGGCAAGGGTGGGAAAATATTTGATACCGGAGTAGCCCTTTCCATGGGAGTGCACTGTCTATCTTAAGCATTCTTAAGTCGGAACCACTAGGAAATAATGCGGATTGCTATGGCTTTGAGGGAAATTTTAAAGCAATTATAATTTAATCCACTTCCAAACCGCCTGTTCTTCTCCTACTTTAAATTCCAGCAAATAGGCACCTCTACTTAGGTGATCCAAATTGCTTTTCCAATGATGGAATCCTGCAGAAATGGAATCGTCATAAAACTCATGGACCAAGATACCGTTGGCATTGTATAAAGTAGCCTTAATGGTCGTGGCCTCTTCTACGCCAAAACTTAGATTGACTTGATCGGTGAATGGGTTGGGAAATAATTTTAAACTTTCAAGGGTGTTGCCAGTAAAGACCCATTCAAGAGTATCTATATTCGATCGGCCCGGGCTACCAAATTCATGGAGAACCGCCCAATTCTCTGCTAAATTATTTTTCAAATTAGGCTGCTTTAATTCCATACTAGGGCCATTGCCATTGGCTAGATAAGGCCAAGGAGCATTCGGTAAATAAGCGACCAGATCATTCACTCTCCCTAGTTCGTCGAGCAACTGCAGGCTATCGCCTTCTGCCGATAAATCAAAGTCAAATCCACCCATAACATTTTCTAAATCTGGATGAAAATTTTGGAAGCGCTCCAGATCCGCAGCGAGTACCCAATAAGCTTTAGCGGGGATCGTAAAGTCCTTAGGAAAAACGTATTGCTCATCAGGATTTCCATTGGTAAAAACCCAATCAGAAAGCACCACCATAGCGTCATTCGTATTGTGCAATTCGATCCAATCTCCCGTATCAAAATCAGTAGAAGATTGGTAATTGATCTCATTAATCAGAATACCTTGGTCGACACTATTGGCCAAGCGAAAAACAGGAATCAAAGTGGAGGGGGCTTTAATATTAAATCCAATAGAATCAGTGGTCGCATTGCTGTCGCCTTCCCAATGAGAAAAAACATATCCGGGATTCGCGATGGCTATAATTTTGACGGGTACTTCTTCAAAATAATCTCCTGTCCATTTTTGATCTTCAATCGTCAACCAATTTACTTTTACGTAACCTTCTTCTCGATCTTCTAACTGGATCGTTAGGGCGTGATAATCCGGCAAAGCAAATTGGCTGAGGATATGTCCTTTGATGGCCTGTGGACGAAAGGCCGCAAAGTTTTTCATGTTTTGAACTTGCGCTTTTTGATAATTCAAATTTCCTCCCCAACGATTATAGTGCTTGCTCATCTCTACATTTAGATTGGCGGAGATAGAATCAATGTGTACATTAAATCTTTCGGGTAAAAATCGAGAATTGAGTTCATCTGCAAAACGATTGATAAAGTCATTTCTAAAAGAAGTATTTTGGATCAACTTTCTAAACAAAAAAGTAGACCAAGGCGGATTCGGCCAATCCGGCCCATTTGATTGTAAAGCAAAACTCAAAGCATTATCGAGGTATTGATTGGAATCCCAAATACCAAAACCAAAATCCGTATCGAATAATATCCAACGCCATTTTCCGCCTTTGACTTTCCAGTATTTGATATTATTTCCTGGCCAATCCCAATTATTAAAATAAATCTGAGCCACCTGATAATGGGCATAATTTTCAATATCAATCTGCTCGCTTACTTGTTGGTAATTACTCGTATTGGCCATGCTATTTTGCCCAATAAAATCCAATAAGTCTAAGTACTCTTGATTGTCTCCATAGACAACCAGAGCATTGGCTTCTAAGATATCTAGATCTTCGATGGCGTAGCCTGTCTTCGAAGCGATAAAATGCTCATTGACTTTTTCCCTCATTCCATAGAAGCCCCAATATTCTCCATTCAGATAAGTAGCTACATGGCGAAAAGATTGCTTTTCGATCCCCGAACCTTTCATCAGGCCAGTCAAAGTCGCATCTCGTAAATTGGTATTCAACCAATCATTTCCAGAATTCCTTAAAACCAAAGCCTGAAATTTTTGATACTCCAAATCTGGGAAAAAAGGATAATCCAATTCTTTTTGGCCATAGCCCCCTCTGGCAAAAATAGATAAAGAACGCTGCTCCTGTCCCCTACTCCAACCACCAAAAATTTTACAACCTGCATCAAAAGCATATTCCAATTCTCCACTTCTTTCGTAAAAAGAAAAATGAATAGGCCGTTCCCAGTCTTCCCAAAAGTTTGCGCCAAAATGAGGATAATCGTATTCCGCATTATTCCCCAATACATAAATACCAGTATTCTCATCAAAGAAATTATCTGGTTCCGTGACGAGCGAAATAATTGGTAGACTGTGATTGGCTTGTACTAAATAGGTATGACTTTGTACGCGCGTTGGCAAATAGTTATCGCGAAAAACACGAGCCCGTACGACCGTATTTTTATTGATACTGATGGGAGTACTATAAGCTGGCGAGTTCTCATCTGGAATAGTGGCATCCAAAGTAAAACGAAT
>CAYQRA010000483.1:0-5671 GCA_964419315.1 uncultured Saprospiraceae bacterium
ATAGCAATTTAGGTGACGAAATATAGCAATTTTTAAATCTAATTTTAAGCAATCTTTAAAATCAATTCATAGGGGGAAAAGAAAACGAAACCAAAGTTCCTTTCCCTTCCTTACTTTCTACCAACAAAACTCCTCCATGCAAATCAATCAACTCCTTACAAAGGACCAAACCTAGACCGGTTCCTTTTTTATTCCCAGCTCGCTGTGTTTTCTTTTTTTGCAAATCAAAATCAAAAAGCACCTCCAATTCCTCTGGAGGTATTCCAACCCCTTGATCTCTCACCTGACAAACGAGGGTTTTATTTTTATCTAAGCCCGATGAAATAATAATGTTAGTGCCCTTGTCAGAAAACTTAATTGCATTGTTAATTAAATTTCTAAGGATGGCAGAAAGGCCATATTGATCTGCAAAAACCAAGGTTTTGGGTTTTACTTCGTTGATTAAAGTGATCTCCTTAATTTTGGCGACTTCTTCAAAAAGCTCAATGACTTCTTTGGAAGCTTGGTGTAAGCTGGTCTGCTGGGGATTATAAGGAAGTCTCCCTTTTTGTATCAATGCCCAGTTGAGTAAATTGTCTAATAAATTTTCCAATTTACTATAAGCGGTTTCTACCGATGCACTCAATTCACCCAATCGTTCTTCTTTATTATTCTCTACAAGGTACCTAAATTTATCACTCAGTCCTCTAAAGCTCAGCATAGGCCCACGCAGGTCATGTGCCAAGATGCCAAAAAACTGATCTTTGGTATCATTCAAAGCCTCTAATTTTTGTTTTTGTTCGTTGATCTGTTCTGTTCTTTTTTGGACTTCAAGTTCCAATTGTTCTTTTTCCTTTTTTACGGCACTAATACGCCAACTGACAAAGAGAAACAACAAACTACCTAAGCCCAAAAAAAGTAAGATATAAAACCACACTTTTTTATAAAAAGGCTTGATCACCTCAATTGGAATTTCCAACTCTGGTGAAGACCATTGGCCTCCCCCCTGCCCTTTTAAACGCAAAGTATATTTGCCATAAGGAAGTCGATTAACTCGAATGGTATTATCTTCAATAAAAATCCATTCTTTATCGATGCCTTCTATTTTATAGCGGTACTTGATTTGTCGGGCGCCCCGAAAATGAAGCATCACAAAATCCAAAACAAAAGCATTTTCATCTGGATTAATAGTAATCGCTTCTTTTTTTCTAAAGTCTACTAAGGCATCCACTAAGCGTCCCGTCTCTGGATCATTCTTTGCAAATCCAGTAATAATTAAGTTGACCATTGTAGGCTTTGGAAAAGCCAATTCTTCAGGATCAAAACCAATGACTCCTTTAATCCCCCCCATATAGAGTTGGCCTTCTCTGGTTTTGCAATAAGAGGCATTATTAAATTCTTCATGCGGAATACCATCACTCGGATAATAGATAGTCGTCGTAAAATATTTTTTATCAAAGCACATTAAACCAAAGTCACTGGGCATCCACAAACGTTCTTGCTCGTCTTCGATCGTCGCATACACCACATTATTAGACAATCCTTCTGTAGTCGTAAATTGTAAAACATCCTCACTTTCTTGATCCCATCGCAAAAGCCCTCCTCCCAAGGTAGAGAGCCAAAATATACCTGCTTTATCTTCGTGAATATAATTGATATTGGAGTTGGGAAAATGATTAAATTCTTGGACCATCCCTTTCCCTTCTTGATATAGAAAAAGTCCATTAGAAGTACCAATCCATAGCCCTTTTTCATTTTGGTAGAAGCACTGAACATATAGATCTTTAATTACCAAAAAATCTTCCTTGGGTTCATACCAAACCAAAGCACCTTCTTTTTCATCTAAGTAGGCTAAGCCTTTGGTAAGTCCTACCCAAATCCGTTTTGTTTTTTTATCTTCATATACATTTAGTGCAGCAGGAATTATGTTATCGTTTTCTTTAAAGGTGTATCTAGTAACTTCACCAGAGGGCATTTTCAAATGTTCCACAAACTCACTGTGGGTACCCAAAATAATCCGTCCTTTAGAATCAATTATTCCTCCATATTGACTTTTCCCATTCAAAGCAGGAATTATGGAAAGCTCCTCTGTCTTTTTATTATACCAATAGGATTTTTCATAAGTACAAACCAAAAGACTATCGGCAGAATAATCAAGAATAGCTCTGGCACTGACTCCAATTGGATCATTTTTAAAAAGGGAATTGATTTTATTTTGTTCTACATTGATAATGAAAAAGCCATTTTCGGTACCTATAAAAGCAATATTATTGCGATCGAAAAAAAAGCATCTTAATTTTACCTCAGGATTTTCTCCAGTTTTCTCTTTAAAATTATAGGTCCAATTATTAGCCGGATCAATGAGTTCTAGTTTTTCCATGTCGTAAGACCAAAGGCGATCTTCTTTATCAAAATAAGTGCCCGTATAATAACTATATTTCTTTGTGTTTAGGAGTAGGTTTCCACCAAATTCAGGAGTATACAATTTAAAAGGGGCTCCTACTTTTTTATAATACAAATAGGGTTCTCCTTCATTTTCTTTTTTTAAATTAAACAGGGACTCTAGCCATAGAGTATTTTCTTTATCTTGATACATATTTTCGGCAAAAAAAGGAAGTTCTTCTTCGCTGACCAAAACGCCGCTTTCACTAACATGCAAAAACTTTTTTCCAACCAATAGATACAAATCACCTGCTCTTCCCTTTATCATACTACTTATTCGACTAGGCTCATCCAAAGTGTACATTTCTTTTAACGCGCCATCATACCGATATACCTTTCCTGCTTTAGTCCATAACCATAAGTGGGCCTTCTCGTCCAGATGAGTTCCAGCTAAATCTTTAAGGGAAAACGGAAGGTCATCTAATACTTCCTCGAAAGGAAGCACCTCCTCACTTTTTTGATCCATGATATCAATCCCAGAAAATTCCCAGACCGACAAAAGATCAGTCTCTTCAAATTCTTCTCCATAAAAAAGCCACAAAAGATCATTTGAGGTCGCGTGTACTATTTTTATTTTATCACTTTGAAGTTGATGAGTAAAAGAGGTGTATTGCTTAAATTTTTGTCCATCGTAACGATTCAGTCCATAATTGGTGCCAATCCAAACATAACCGTCCTGAGTTTGCGTAATGCTATTGACCCAACGATTCGACAAACCCTCCTCTACCGACAAAAACTGTACTTCCACTTTATAATCTTGTCCTTTGACGAGCAAGGACATAAAAAGTAGTATTAAAGTAACAGTAATATAGTGGTATGCTTTCATAAATTTTCCAAAATCATATTGGCTTTTACCCCTCTCTGAAACACAGACTGGCCTAAGTAGTTTGACGAAAGTCAAAGATCAACTTGCGCTGAACTTACGTTTCACAAAGTAATTATTTGGATACCCTTTATTGAATATCTAGGTTTTACGACGCGCACAAAAATTATTATTCCTCGAAAATAGCAAATGAATAGCAATAAACAATACAGAAAACCATCAGACTTTTTGAATATTCAATAAGTGTGCATATTCTCTCCACGATTTCCACTCTACTTAAGCATAAAAAAAGTCCCCTGAATAACTTCAGGAGACTTCCTTTTCAAGAGCTATCTTATCTAGGAATTAGCTATTAATCAACAACAATCATTTTCATAGTTGCAGAGTCATCGGCTGTATCTAATTGATAGTATAAAACACCGCTTCCGGCTAATTCATTACGAGTAATGCTTACCTCATTATAGCCAGCAGGATAATCTCCTACTAAGCGTTTCAATACTTTACCAGATACATCATAAATCGTCAACTCGGCTGATCCTGCCTTCGGCAAATCAAAACCGATGAGCGTTGCTTCTTTAAACGGATTAGGTTGATTTTGGTATAAACTAAATCCACTACTTTCTAAACCACCATCCGCATCATAAAAGCGCAAGCCAATATTCATCAATTCTAAATCTTGATTATAAGCTTCTGCAGTAGTATAACGAGAATTAAGACTTACCGCATTGCTCAATAAAGTCGCGGTCTTGGCTTTCACCTGTACACTAAAGAGTATTTCATCATCCAGCAATGTTAAGGCTTTGGTACTTGCCCAATTACTAGTAATCACCCCTTCTTCAAATAGAGCTAAGCCAAAATTAGGATCTAATTTACCCGGAAGTACATCTAGTAGTTCAATGGCGGCTTTATCAAAATTCAAAGTGAATTGATAGCCCATGCAAGAGACAAAATCACTCGCTCTAAAATCAATGGTGTAGGATTCGCCTTTTTTCATTGCTTGATTTTGCAAAGCAAAATCTACCTTTCCGTGGAAACTACGGTCATTGGCAGAAACTGCTAATCCAGGATTGGCATTTCCATTGACATCTCCAATCTTAATCGCTACAAAGTCTGCAATCTCATCGCTAGTCAAACCATTTACACTAAAGACTTCAGGGAAGGCTGTACTCCAAGGATTCGTAGGTGTATCAAAACTATGCGTTTCTTCCACAAATCTCCAACTGGTATTATTCGCAAACTCCGTATCGATATAAAGAATCAAACGCTGTAAAGCAATCATATCAAACGTAGAGATATTCTCAGAATTATCCACATCTGCTGCGATCAACTTATAGGGAGAATCCAATAATTGTAGGCCAATCAAATGGCGACTAATCAAAACAATATCCAAAGTCGAAATTCCATTTCGGTAATCAATATCTTTCTCCGGTGTGATTACATAATTGCTATTCAACTGAAGGTTTTCAAAAGAATACGTTCCATCCGTAGTGGTCAACTGTGGTACAGGCATGGTGCTTGCATTTCCAGAAAGCGTAACATCGACATTGGCCACGGGGGCACCTTCCTCATTTTCTATCGTACCAGCGATACTTGCACTCGACGTTGGCCCTGTACATGCACTATTATTATCCTGAACATTGACATAGCTCGTCACATAATCCCAATTGCCATAACAATCTTGCACCCAAAGGTCTACAGATTGACTTCCCAACTGCGTACAACCAAACACGACTTCGGTACTACTCGGCGGAGTGGTTTGATTGGGTCCACCAGAAGGTGTTATAATTCGGAATGGATCAGTAGCCAAACAACAATTATCAAAACTTCCAGCATCCATCATCATCGCGGTTACGACAACCTGCTGAGTAACAGGTTGTATATCGACTGCTAGACCATGGAAGGCTTTCGGAGTTGGTTTGGCGCAATCCTGTGCATCAAATAAAGACTCACAAGTCCCTACATTCGAACACTTATCTTCTGCGCTCCAAAGTATGCGATGGGTACCTACTGGAAAATCAACAGAGGCAATATTCAGTTCATAAGTTCCATTTCCTAAATCGATATAAGCAACCGTCAGGATTGGCAATCCATTTGGATTTGGATAAGGATATGGACTTACATTAGATCCGATAAAATCATACGTTCCATCATTGAAAGCATCAATTTTAAAATCGACAACCAATAGATTTCCTGGTGTACAATCATCACTTACGGTATTGCTCAAGGCAGCACTCACCGTACAATTGGCATTGTATCCACAAATATCCACATCGTCGCAAGTACCAAATTGTGGCTCTGTAGAATTCAACACTTTGATAAACTGTACATATTCCCATTGTCCCGCAATCACTCCATCATCAGTCGCATCATAGACATCGTTATTATCTGAATCAAACTCATCGAAGGTACAATTATCCGTTACCGTCC
>CAYQRA010000484.1:0-5662 GCA_964419315.1 uncultured Saprospiraceae bacterium
AGCAGTTTATGATGAACTCAATAGTTTTAATGAAGGTCTTGCCGCTGTTTTTCATTTTCAAAAAATGGTAGTCGATGAAGAATATGGATCTACCTATCAACAAGGAAAGTATGGACTCCTCAATAAATCCAACCGCCTAGTGGTAGATACCATCTATGACTATGTGGGGTATTTTGAAGACGGTATAGCTAAAGTTCGAAATAATGATAAAACAGGGATGCTCAATAAAACAGGGCAAATAATTATCCCCATTGAATTTGAAGAAATCTCTAATTTCTCAGATGGATTGGCGGTGGTTGGAAAATATATAAATGAGGAAGATTTATCAGATTATCGCTATGGCTATATCAATAAAAAGGGAGAGCTCGTCATTGATTATATTTTTACTTATGCTTATGAATTTAAGAATGGCATTGCCATTGTAGAAAAAGATTACTCGGAAACGGCTTATACCCTAATTGATACAAAAGGCAATTCCCTTCTAGAAAAAAGCTATTATGATATCAATGAAGTCGATCAAGATTCCATTTATATCTTACAAGAGGAATACAATTCTTATAGTGCTTATAAGTTGGGCAGCGGCCTCCTGACCCCAGCAGGATATAATGACATCAATTATCTGGGAAATGGATTCTTTTATGTAGAAGAAGAAATAGATGGAGATGGTGCCCTTATTGCAAATAACCAAATAGCTGCTTTAAAAAGTTACTTCTTAAATATCAAAAAAGGGCTTGGCGATCATTTTATCGCTGAAGTCATTACAGATATTGAATACGACTTAGTGACCAAAATGGGCATCATCAATTCTGAAGGTCAATGGATTGTCGAACCCAAATACGATTCGATTGAAGACTTTACCCCATTCAAATAAAAAACCCTATCAGCGAAGGCTTCCTACTAAAATCAATAAGAGATGTAGCAATTCTATAGCTCCAAAATTTTTATTCCTGAAAATCTGCTAAGCGTATAGAAAGTCCCAGCACCAAGGTGCTCCCTTGATTAGTCATTCCTTATTCAACCAATCCCTACTCAAAAGGCTCCTCCGTCCAAAAAAAATCTATTTTCCATTTTTAAATGCTATTTTTCTCTCTTACCTATCGTCCCTAAAAAAGAATACCATGTGGAAAAATTATCTTAAAATTGCACTGCGAAACATCTGGAAAAGAAAAACTTTTTCTACCATCAATATCTTTGGACTCGCCTTGGGAATGGCCTGTTCTTTTTTGATCTTACAATACGTTTGGCACGAACAAGCTTATGACGATTTCCACACCAATAAGGAGCGCTTGTTTAGAATAGATTATCAATTTGGAGATCGAGTTTTAACTCGTTGCCCTCCTACCCTTGGCCCAGCCTTGGGAAAAAATATTCCTGAGATAGAAGCCATTACTCGACTCTACCCAAGAGACATTAGTATTGGCCTACCAGCACATAAAAATCAATTTGAATCCACCAGTACTTTCTTTGCAGATTCTTCCACCACTCAAGTTTTTGACTTTGATTTTATCCAAGGGGAGGAAAATACTGCCTTGCATCGTCCTTATTCGGTGGTCCTTACGCAGACCATGGCTCAGCGTCTATTTGGAAAAACAGAGGTGCTTGGAGAAAATGTAAAAATCGGTGGAGATCAAAATTATAAAATCACTGGAGTTATCAAAGATTGGCCTTCCAACACACATTTGAATGTTGAGGCCTTCATCCATTTCTACAATATGATAGACATGGAACCCGAGCATGCTCGCGAAGCGCTTACCAATATTCTAGCGGGCAATAAAACCGCTACTCATTCCTATACTTATGCCCTTTTGCAAAAGAATGTCCAGGCAGAAAAAGTCAATAAAAAAATCGCCGCTTTCTACGATACCTTTGGAGAAGAACAACTAAAAAAAGACCAAACTTTCACCCTTGGCCCTATTCAAAATATTCATTTACATACTCCCTCTGATACCGGAAATCGTTCTAGTCTCCTCTACCTTTTTGTAGTCATTGGATTTATTATTCTACTCATCGCTTGTATCAATTTTATCAACCTCACAACGGCTAGTTCTATCAGTCGAGCTAAAGAAGTGGGTCTTAGAAAAGTACTGGGTGCTCAACGAAGTTATTTGATTGGACAATTTTTAGGAGAGTCTTTGTTGCTTTGCTTCTTTGCCTATTTGATGGCCTTGGCCTTAGCCAAACTCGCTATGCCCTATCTCAATACGATTACCGAACTAGAACTCACTTTCGCGCCTTGGCAAGACCCTAGATTACTGGCCTTCTACACTGGAATATTTCTCTTAACTGGTTTTCTCGCGGGCGCTTATCCAGCCTTTTTTGTCAGTAAATTTCAAGCAGCAAGGGCCTTAAAAGGGGCTTTGGAAAACCAACAAAATCCCGGTGGTGTCAACCTACGCAAATTCCTAGTTACCTTACAGTTTTTAGTAGCTATATCTTTTATCAGTGGAGCAACTATTGTTTTCTTACAAGTCAATTTTTTACGCAATCAGCCGATTGGATTTGACCAAGATTTATTGCTCTCGGTTCCTATTGATAATCGGACCAATATCAATGCTGTTTTTCGTTCGGGCAATGCTGGCTTGCGGCAAAAGATGAACACCTTGGATGATTTATTGACTAAAAACCCCAATGTAATCGCCGTCACTCAATGCTCTAACCAACCTGGTTTTGGAGCAGTTGGTCGCAAAGCAAGTACAGACAAGATAAAGATGGAAGATAATTTCTTTCCTAGAGTTATCGCTGTAGATTATGATTATAGCGAAACCTTGGGATTAGAAGTACTTGCTGGAAGAGATTTTGATGCCTCTTTTGGTACTGATCATTTGGGAAATTTTATCATCAATGAGACGGCAGCAAAGGCCATGCATTTTAAAAGTCCAGAAGAAGCTATTGGAGAAAAATTAAAACTAGAATATAGTGATGGCCAAATTATCGGCGTACTCAAAGATTTTCATTTCAGTAGTCTGCACAATGAAATTGAACCTTTGATTTTAGAAGTTCGCCCCGGTGCTTTCCAATATTACAGTATCCGAATCAGTAATACAGACGTCCCTGAAACCATTTCCTTTTTGGAAAGTAATTGGGGAGATTTTTTTCCGGGAAAAGTTTTTGAATATTTCTTTTTGGACGATACCATTAGCGAAGCCTATCAACAAGAAGGACAACTTACCAAACTGATTGCTTACTTTGCCTTTATTGCCATTTTCATTTCCTGCTTTGGACTATTTGGATTATCTGTCTTGGTAACGCAACAGCGTTTTAAAGAAATTGGAATTCGCAAAATATTGGGTGCATCTATTGCCCAAATCATCCAACTACTTTCTATTGATTTCATCAAATTGATCGCATGGTCTATGATTTTGGCTCTACCATTGACTTGGTATTTTCTCAATGCTTGGATGAGTGAATTTGCTTATCACATTGATTTTCCTTGGTGGGTCCCCCTACTTTCTGGCCTTGGGGTATTGGCCTTGGCATTTTTGACCATTACTTCACAAACCGTCAAAGTGGCTCAAGCCAATCCTGCGGATGCTTTAAGGCAAGATTAAAACCAGCCCCTTTTCCCTATCATTTTTTGGATAAAAAAATCCCGAAGATTTTACAAATATAAAATCTTCGGGAAAGCCATTTAGGCATGAGAGGATCTAAGGAAAGCCTTGATTACATTTTCACAAAACGCTCTAGGAGCAATTGATCTGAAGAACGCAATCTTAAAAGGTAAGTACCGCTAGACAAATCAGAGATCGGTAAATCCCAAGTACCAGGATCTAGTCTCTTTGTATCAGAATATACAACCCGACCATTGAAATCTACAATTTCCACGGTAAATTGTCCTTCTAATTTTGAAACTACATTCAAGCGATCTGTCGCTTCGATTGGATTAGGAAAAATAGTAAAACTCTCTTCCACTACTTTATTTTCTACTACCACTACTTCGCTGTAAGTAAAAGCACCATCTAGGTCCACTTGCTTTAGGCGATAGTAAATTTCACGAGCTTCAGGAAGTTTGGCATCTAAAAATTCGTAGCTAATATTTTGGAAAGAATTAATCGCACCATCTACTTTTGCAATCGTAGAAAATTCACGTCCATTCGTACTTCTTTCTAAAACAAAGTATTCATTATTGATCTCAGTTTCTGTTTCCCATTCTAGTAAAACGCTTTCTGTCTTTTTCTCTCCGGTAAATCTAGTTAGTTCTACAGGAACTACAGGTTCCGTACCCGTAATGATAAAATTATCAAAAGCAAATTCTTCATCACCAGAATCCAAAGAAACCTCGATCAAAATATCGATAGTTGCAGCATTGGGAATGGCGAATGTGAAAGGAGCGAAAACAGGAGATAAGGCGGATTGGGTATTTGTCATTGGGAATGGGACTTCTGCATCACAAGGAGGGTTAGATCCATAATTACCAAAGCCACCATTAGGGCTTGCCAGGTTACAAGCCTGATCGATGGTTTGTATTAAAACAAAGCCTTCATTAAAGCCATCATTTTGTCCGTTAGAATAACGGAATTTTAAAGCCTGGGTATAATTACTTCCTCCATCTGTACTATAAGAGACAATCACTCCATCCGCATAATCATAATCATTATTTCCAGTATTCCCTATTGCAAACATACCACTAAACATTAAATTGGTCCAACCAGCGGCACTAATTTGATTGAAAGCAATAGACTTGTAATCCTGAGAATCACCACCATTATCATCGGTATCTTCTCCTGCGAAGAAAAACGTTCCATTTTGTCCAGAGTAAGCAGCAGTAATATTTGCAATATCGCTACCATCAGTTCGCTGAAAATGATCACTGGTAGCGTCATTAAATTCAGAGGACACGGTATATCTCACTCCCATGTTACCTTGTGTTTCAAAGGATTCTTGCCATAGAGTCTGAGCAGACAACATCGGAGCAAAAGCAAAGGCAAACACAGCTGCCATGCTTAATATTTTTGAATTAAAATTGTAAATTGATTTCATAATTGTTTGTTTGAATCTTATAAATGAGGATGTAAGTTTTATATAAAAATAGCAAATTTGTTTTAGACCAAAGATTAATTTTAGGTTAAACCAAATTTTTCGGAATTGGTTCTGCACAAATAGGCAAAACTGTCAGAAATATTTGACACTATTCTTAACAATTCAAAGGCATTAGCGTGTTTTTTCTAAAAAACAAGAAATAAAAAAGCCGACAAAAGAAAGCCTAAGCGGTCTATTTGTCGGCTTTTAAGGGGCACACCTATATTAAAAAAGGTATAAAGGAATATATCTTATATCTTTTTAACTCCTAGAAGGATAGGTTCCCACCAAAGCAATGATATAATTAATAGCCTCATAAGGAGCCAAATTATTGATGCCCTGACCACCTCCTGTATTGGAATTAGTCACAGTAATTTGGGCAACAGGATCAGCAGTAAATTCATTTGGAGATGGAGCATCTTGATAAAAATCATCTGCTGTGGCTGTTAGGTAAGCACCATTGGGAGAATCTGTTGGATTACCACCATCTGTTGGTGCTACTGCACTTACTGGGATTTTTATGGTTCCTGCCACCTGCGCCAAATGCGAGTGAGCAGCCATGGTCAGAATATTCAAATGATTTTCTTCTAGCCCACCTTTCTGCCCAAGACGTCGAGGAGTTAAACCCGGACCATTTCCAGGGTGC
>CAYQRA010000485.1:0-5656 GCA_964419315.1 uncultured Saprospiraceae bacterium
GGGTATCCCCATAAGGATCAGCGAGGTTGGGATCTGCTCCAGCCGTTAAAAGAAGCTGAACGATTAGCAAGTGATTATTGTCCGTAGCGATGGGTAATGCTCTTCGGCGAATGCCATCGGTTGCGTTGGGATCAACGCGAGCCCGAAGGGCGCGTTCTACTTCATCCGGATCGTTTTTGTTCACCGCTCTAAGTAAATCGGTAACATCAAGTGTCAATCGGTCACGAATGTTCTGAGAGCCTTTACTGAGAAAATCGCCGAGCTGGCCAAGGAGGTCGTCGTTTGCCATAATTCAGATTAATACAATTTGGTAAAGTGATAAAGATAATGGATTTTTGATAGGCATTATAGGAAAAATCGCTTCTCTGATAATTTTGCTTGACTCACACACGGGATTTATTCACTTCGTTTATGAGCCTCCCGTGTCGGTTTAGCTCGTTCCTCGTGAACCTCCGCTGTCGGTTTGTCAGAGAACCAAATAAAATAGACACATGAAGTATTCGAAATATTATTCCCTGTTTTTGGGGCTGTTTTTCTTCTGGGCTTGTCAAAATGAATCCTCGTCGACTAAAGAAGTATCGACTAGTTCGACGCCACCAAAGGTAGTGGCCAATCCTGAGTCAAAGCCTAAAGCTTTTACCGGAATGCCCTCCTTACCGAAAACACAGGAGTTAGCATCTGGCAAACTTCTTCCCGTGGATGAAGGGCAGTTAAGTCCTGATTTTGAACGCTTCCGAGCGGAATTGCTTCGGGCGATCTATCGGAAGGATGTAGATTTTATAGAACAGCTATTAGCAGAGGATATCAAGATTGGCCTTGGTGATGATTCTGGCAAAGCCGCCTTTGCGAAAAAGTGGACCCCCAGGGATCCAGATACTCGATTTTGGCAAAGCCTCCAAAAAATCCTTCTACTGGGAGGTACTTTTGATCGACAAAATAAAAATGGTTTTATGGCTCCTTATCTCCCAGCGACTTGGCCAGATTTAGATGCTTCTAAATATGCGGTCGTGACGGGAAAAGAGGTGAAGGCCAGGAAAAGGCCTAGCTTAGAAGGAGCAGTTGTTGGTGTTTTGACTTATGATGTCGTTCGCTTAGGCGAAGCCAATAAAGAAGCTACTTTCAGTTTAGTGGAGGAGGAGTGGCCTTGGGTGAAAATTGAAATGCCGGATAAATTAGGGATGGCTTATGTCTACGGCAAATACATCCATAGTCCTATTGATTATCGAGCTTATTTTGAACGCATCAATGGCCAATGGAAAATGCTTAGTTTTTTGGCGGGAGACTGAGCATTTTTTGAATTTAGCTATTGGACTTTGATTTTACTTGTTTTAAGTCACTCCATGAGAAGGACTACTTTAACCTTCATTATATTTACGATACTCTTCGAATTGCTTCTTGGACATAATTT
Source organism: uncultured Saprospiraceae bacterium (assembly GCA_964419315.1). Classification (GTDB taxonomy): domain Bacteria; phylum Bacteroidota; class Bacteroidia; order Chitinophagales; family Saprospiraceae; genus CALLVY01. Next base: position 1,409 of record CAYQRA010000485.1, read on the forward strand.
TTTTTAGACTTACTGCTCTTTCGTCATAAATACCATTATCTGATTCTTGAACTAAAAGAAAAAAATCTTTGCTTATGTTTTTAAATAATTTCTCTTCTTTCAATTCTTTTAAAGCATCACAAATAGAATCAAACATTTCTCTTTTGTAAATTGCAAACGTATTTTTGGTGTCATCAAAATCCCAATTTGATTTCTTTCTTAATTCATCCATTATCCCTGCTAGTAGATTGTATCTATCGTCTTTGTCAAAGAAACCTTCTTTAACAGAATCAGATTTCCATTCTGGCATCCACCATTTATCAGAATCAATTTTAAATTTATTATCTGGGTTTTCTTTGTTCCATTTAATTCCCGATTCTAAAATTTTTTCCATGCCGCTTTGTGTATTAAAGCTTATTACAAAACCTGAAATGTCTGAATCTGTAAAAATACCAAATGAACAAATTTCTTTTTCCCTTTCAATTACATATTTGTAGTAATCAGAAATTAGTGTTTTAAATATTGTTTTAAATTTTGACTCTGTTTCTTTTGGAATAAAAACCTTCTCTATTTCCATTAACTCATTTTTTTGTAGTGAACGATGGAATAGTCGCAGTAAAGAATGGCTAATTGCAGCACATTGCCTAAAATGGAGGATTTTAACGTTTTTGGCACAGAAGATTGTTAAAATTGGCAATGGCTGACATTCTATAAGTAAAATAGGCTAATTTGGGGATAATTTATAAATTTATTCTATATTTCCCGTTTAATTACCAAAAGCCTGATTCTAGGGGCTTTATCAATGATTTTCATTGAAATTACTCCCTGTTTTTACTAAGAAACTCAATTTATGAAACTAATTCGACCATTATTGCTTTTCTGTCTCTTCTGTTTGACGAGCAGTCTTTCTGCACAGGACTTACATTGGACCCTTTTTAATCATTCCCCCCTGACTCTGAATCCAGGTTTTACTGGAGCTTATGAAGGTTCCTTTAGAGTCGGTGGAATTGCTAGAGATCAAGCTCCTAATACGAATCATATTAATTCTCAAGGAGATGATTCTAATGTCTTCCTCTCTTATAATTTTTATGTAGATGCACCAATTATTACTGGCTTTCGCAAACAGGATTGGGTAGGCATTGGGGTGAGTTTCTATAGTGATGAAGCAGGGACCCTTAGCTTGGGGCAAGATTATTTTCAAGGTTCCATTGCTTACCATTTTGGTTTGGATAAAAAACAGAAATCCATCTTTACAATTGGTCTTCATGGTGGTCAAGGCAACCGAAGTTTTAATGGGGAGAATGCAGTATTCGTTGATAATCTTTTCGATCCAACGGCGGGATCTAGCCTTTTACCGGGAACGCCGAATCCCAAACACTTCGAACTCGGCGCAGGACTTTTATTCCGCTCGCAAGTCAATAAAACGACCGGCTTTAATATCGGTTTGAGTTTCAAACACATAGTCCCTGCCGGACAAAGAGCCTATCGATTTGTAGATAGCTTAGCCGCTTCGCTTCCACTAACGCTAGCTTTTCATACTCAGTTGGATATAAAGATGAATAAGAAGTGGTCGATTACGCCTGCATTATCTGTGCAAAATGCGGGACCCGCTACCACGGCACAATTGCAAGGTATGTTAGGTTATTTATTTAATGAAAAAAAAGGGGTAATGCTGAATTTTGGTTTAGGTTATCGCTTTGGTGATGCCGCTCAGCTTTTACTTGGAATGGATTATGGAGCCTTTAGGGTCGCTGCGAGTTTTGATCTGACGCTGTCGAGTCTGGCTGTCATCAATAATAATATCGGTGGCTTTGAATTAGGAGTTTCCTACATTGGAAGAATCTACAAAGACCCCGCGGTCAAACCTGTTATTTTCTGTCCAAGATTCTAATTGGTCTTAAAAATTAGTGATCTGCGTTTTATTTTTAAACAGTGAAAAGGCTAATAAAAAACAACTATGAATTCAATTAACTGGAATATAAAAAACCTAAAACCTTTCGGTCTGCTGTTTGCCCTTTGTCTGGCACTTGTATCAGGTGTAGATGCTCAACCGATTACGACTACCAGTCTTAAAAAAATGGTGGAAAAGGCGGAAATGAGTATGGCCAATAATGATTATTACAGCGCCTTATATTGGTATGACCTAAGTTATGATGAAGATCGCAATTTTGATGTAGCCGTTAAAATTGCGGATTTGCATTATAAGCTCCGCGATTATTCAAAAGCCGCACGTGCTTATAAAAGAATTGTCAACAAAAGAATGAAGAGAGGACGTCCCAATCCGTATATGCCGGATGCTCGCCTGAAATATGCGAAGATGTTGAAGTACCAAGGAATGTACCAAGAGGCAAGAGCGGAATTTCAATTGTACATCAGCGAAGCGGAAGACATTGAAAAAATCAAAGAAGCAAAATTGGAGATCACAGGAATTGCTCTTGCTTTGGAAATGGATGATCAATTAGGAATCAGCGTAACCAATCTCGGGAAAAAAGTCAATTCCAAATATTCTGAATATTCTCCGGTCTTAGTCAATGATCGAGATTTATACTTTACCGGTTTTCAAAGAAATGATGTCTTGGTTTTGGATGGAAAAGAAAAAGATAGATTTTCCAAAGTATTTGTTTCGTCTAAAGATGAAGATGGTTATGCCAAAGCCAAAGAATTGCCCAGTGATAATATCCACCGAGATGGTTACCACATCGGGAATATCTCTTTATCACCAGATCAAAAAACAATGTATTTTACTCGGGCGATCCTCAATGGAAATGACCTAGAAGAAAGCAAAGTTTTTGTGAGTAATATGGGCGATGAAGGTTGGGGGCCTGCTACGGAGTTACAAGGAATCAATGGTGATTATATTGTGAAGCAACCTACCGTTGGCCAGCTTTTTAATAATGAGGTAATCATCTTCGCTTCGGATATGGAGGGAGGTTATGGTGGTTTTGATTTGTACTATTCTACCCGCACGGGAAATGAATATACTCCACCAGTCAACCTTGGTGAAGTAATCAATACCAAGTACGATGAAGAATCTCCTTTCTATCTTGATGGAACGCTTTATTTTAGCTCGATGGGACATCCTGGAATTGGTGGTTTTGATATTTTTAACTCTTTATGGAATGGAAGTAATTGGAGTATCCCTAATAATTTGGGTAAGCCCTATAACTCTAGTGTAGATGACCTTTATTTTAGCATTGATAAAGAAGGTTATAATGGTTTTATGGTGTCTAATCGACCCGGAACCCGCTCGGTAAAAAGTAAAACTTGTTGTAATGATATCTATGTCGTGAATAAGGAAAAAATCGTTTTGGAATTGGTCGCTTCGATGTTTTCTCTAAATGTTCCCTTGGATAGTGTATCCGTTAGTTTTGCAGATTATACCAATGATGAATTGGGGCAAGTACAATCCAGAATGAAGCGAGATACCAATGTTTATTCTTTTGCCTTGTCTCCAGATAAGTCTTATCGCATTGTGGCTCGCCGCGATGGATTTTTTCCAGACTCTCTAGAGTTCAATACGGTGGGGGTCACTGCCTCTCAATTATTTGAAAAGAAATTGGATTTGAAGCCAATGCCTAAAGCGCCAAAAGAACCAGTGGAAGAGTTTGAAGAATTTACGATCAATGAACCGATCCGTCTGAATAATATTTATTACGATTATGATGACGATAAAATTCTCAAGGATGCCGAGCAGGATTTGTATGTTGTACTGGAGTTGATGAATCAATATTCAGACATGGTGATCGAATTGGGTTCTCACACGGATTCCCGTGGTGCTGGACAATACAATCAAGCATTGTCGCAGCGGAGAGCAGATTCGGCGAAGAAGTGGTTGGTTAAAAAAGGCGTCTCCAAAACTCGAATTACGGCAGTTGGATACGGCGAGAAAAATATTCTTAACCAATGTGTTAATGGTGTCAAGTGTGGCGATGAGGATCATCGTTTCAATCGTCGAACGGAAGTTAAGATTACGGCTGGGCCGAAAACCATTCAGGTCAAGAAAACGCGTTTGAGAAAAAAATAGGCTTTGGTCTATACTTGATCTCTGAAAAGCGACTATGACCTTCCATGGATCATAGTCGCTTTTTGTTTGCTGAAATTCGATAGAATGGCTTTGTTTTTGTCGCCTTGGTTTTGTTTATTCCTCTTATAATTCTTAGAAAACAAAAATCTTTATTTTTCGTTTTCCTTTAAGACTCTTTATTTTTTTAAATCATTCGCTATGAAGTTGTTTAAAAATAGATAGATGATTTTTTTGCAAGTCATTGA
>CAYQRA010000486.1:0-5653 GCA_964419315.1 uncultured Saprospiraceae bacterium
TTTCTATTGACATATTTCACGATTTTTTGAAATAATTGTTTAGGTTCAAAGGGTTTTAATACAAAATCATCCATTCCATATTCCTTGAATTTTTGATCCTTGGAAATATGAGCATGAGCCGTCATTGCCAAGATTGGAATGCGTGCTACATGTGGTGGCATTTGATTTCTAATATAATCGGTGGTTTCATAACCATCCATAATTGGCATTTGAATATCCATTAGGATGATATCGAAAATTTCTTTTTCTAAAATTTCTGTGGCAATCTTTCCGTTGTCTGCAATGGTCACATCAATATCCGTCCACTGACGCTCCAAGGTTTTTCTGGCCACTAGTTGGTTCATCTTATGATCTTCTACCAAAAGCAATTTGATCGGACGCTCTTGCTCTACATCAATGCGTTCTTCTTTTTCAACGGATTTTACCGTCTGACTCAAATGTCCTTTTTCAAAGTTCAACTCGAAATGGAAAGTAGAGCCTTGTCCCAAAACACTACTTGCTCCAATTCTTCCATTTTGCTGCGCCACTAAGTTTTTGGCAATAGACAATCCTAGTCCGGTTCCTTCAAACAAGCGATCTTTCGTACGGATACGCGTAAAAGTCCCAAAGACATCATTGACTTTATCTTCTGGGATTCCAATTCCAGAATCCTCGACTTCAAAACGAAGATTCATACGGTCGCTGGTTTCCCCAATATTTCTAACCCGAACTTTGATAAATCCGGCATCCGTAAATTTGACGGCATTACCGACCAAATTATACAAGATCTGATTCAACCTCAATTTATCTCCAATCAATACTTTCGCTACATCCTCTGCAATGTCTAACTGGAAATTAAGGTCTTTTTCTTTAATTTTATATTGCATCACCTTCACCAAATTGTCTAATAATTCAGCCAATTCGAAAGGTTTGTTTTCAAAAATAATTTTACCGTTTTCTAGCGTAGAAATTTCTAGGATATCATTGATGATTCCCAAAAGGATCTCAGAAGATTGTTTGATCGAAGAAATATAACCGTGCTGCTCTTCGTCGAGATTGGTCTGGATCACCAGATTACTCATACCCAAAACGGCGTTCATTGGAGTACGCATTTCGTGGCTGATACTCGCGATGAATTGTTCTTTCATCTTAGCCGAACGCTCCGCAACATCCCGTGCTTTTTTCAACTCTTCCGTCTGCTTTTGCTCCGTAATATCTCTGATTACCGCATTATAACCTTGGAAATCAGTAGAGTCCGGTACCGTAGCGGTAATTACGCAAAATCGGGTTCCACCATTTTTACGATGTACAGAAAGCTCAAAATCTTTAACCGCTTTGTTATTCTTAAGTTCTTCGAAAAATAAGGCTCTTCGATCTGCTGGTTGATACATTTCATTGACATCCATCTCTTTCAATTCCTCCGATTCGTAGCCAAATAACTTGGCCGTAGAATCATTGAAGTCAACAAACTTTCCGTCAAAAGAACAAATGTAAATGGCATCTTTGGATTGAGTAAAGATTTCTTGGTAACGCTCTTGGCTTTTTACCATCTCTTGCTCTGCCAACTTCCGATTAGTGATGTCCTGAACAATTCCATTGATCACTGGCCGACCATTCATAGCGGTCGACAAATTACATTCTATAAAAACATAGCGCACCTCTCCATCTTGGCGGCGCACTTCAATATCTTTTTCTAATTTCCCTTTGGCGATCAGTTCTTCTTGCAATTGGCAAAAAACATGAAAAGGGCTATCACTTTGCTGAATGTCTTCAAAAGTAAAAACCGTTTTTCGGGGAGTAAACCCAAAGATTCTATAAATCTCATCAGAAGCAGTAAATTCTTTTTCTGCTTCTGAGATCATCCAGTTTCCAATATGAGCAATGTGCTGGGTTTCTTCCAAGCGTTTTAATACGCTGTTTCGCTCAATAGAATAACGAAGCGATTTGGCTAGTAAATCTGCATCAAAAGCACCTTTGATTAAGAAATCTTGAGCACCTGCTTTTACTGCATTGATCCCAAGACTTTTATCAGAAAGTCCGGTAAGTACAATAACGTTGTGGTCTGGATGCTTTTCTAATAAACGTTCTAGAGTTTCGAATCCACGGCTATCTGGTAAGGTGAGATCCAAAAGAATTGCAGCATAGCTACCAGTCTCCAATGCTGCCAAACCATCGGCCAAGCAAGTCTTATTGTCCACTTTACAATTGAGTAAATCAGATTCCATCAATAATAATTCGACCAATCGGGCATCTCCTGGATTATCCTCGATCAGTAGAATGTTATTAAAGGATTCTATGTGGTTTTGTTCTTCCTGCATTGCTGTACCTTCTGAGGTGGGTGAACCAGAAAAAGTAAAATTATTTCCGCTAAGGTATTGATTATTCAAGATATTATATATTGAAGTATTTACAATGCGAAGTTTTTTGCTCATCTAAGCTACAAAACCCATTTGTAAATCATAGAACTTACAAGTTAAAGAGCTCAATTTGCGGCTTATTTTGATCAGTTGACTTCGGAGGAGTTTATCATTAAATAGGATAGCAAAAAGTCGACCAAACTGCTATGGGATTGTTGATTGGGATGGATAAAACATTATATACGCGGAAGAAAAATAAATGTTGCACCTCCTTGATCAACGACAAATAGGCAAAGATTTTCGGTAGGTTCCTTATAGACGGTTTGGAAATTTTCGATTTTGTCGGACTCAATTAAATTTTTAGTAGCAAATTCTTCGAGCGTGGTGGCATTGATCGACCAAGTAGACTTGTCGTTCTCCACCAAAGGCAATCCAATCGCCAATTCTTCTTTACAGACGGTAAAAATAGGATACTTAGAGATTTCCTGATCGAGGATGGCATCAGCCGCTTTGGCCAACATGGGCAAAAAAGGTTTTAATTCTAATTCGAGCTGATGGTATTGTTCTTTAACGTCCATGATAGTAGTTTTCAAATAATTGGAAATAGTACTCCTTAACTTTTCTTTACTCCCGATAGATAATCAAATTCTTTCCAAAGAAAATCAAGATCTTCCATTCTTTCTGCCCAAGATCGTGGCGGTACAAATTCTAGCAGTGCTACCGTTTCGATATGATGCGTATGCGGAAACATATCTACCGGCTGTACTTTGATGACCTTGTATTTTGCTTTGAGCAAATTGAGGTCTCGCGCCTGTGTCCCTGGATTACAACTCACATAAACGATGCGCGGAGCCTCAAGTTTAAGCAGTAATTTGACCACTTTAGGATGCATCCCTGCCCTTGGTGGATCAGTAATCACTAGATCTGGCTTGCCATGCTTTTCGGCAAATTCTTCGGAGAGAATTTTTTTGACATCTCCAGCATAAAACACGGCATTATCAATATTGTTTCTTGCTGCATTTTGAATCGCATCTTCGATTGCTGGAGCCACTTCTTCGATGCCGACGACTTGCTTGCATTTTTCGGCAATATAAAGAGCGATACTTCCGATTCCCGTATAAAGATCATACACGTTTTCGGTACCTTTTAATTCCGCAAACTCTACCACCTTATCGAATAGTCGAACGGCTTGTTCGGTATTGGTTTGAAAAAATGACTTTGGCCCAATTCTGAAATTGACCTTGCCTAGATTTTCTTCTACATAACCTTTTCCATGATAAGTATGAATCGGTAGATCGAGAATAAAATCATTTACTTTTTCATTGATACAATAATGCAAGCTGGTAATCTCTGGCAGTCGATTCAAAAGCTCGTCGAGATAAGCTTTTCTTTTTTCCAAATGCTCCTGTCCAAAACTGACGATCACCATGACCTCATTGAGTGTGGTGATTCGCAACATCAGGTGCCGCACATATCCGGTGTGATCCCGCATATTATAAAACTCCAATTCCTGATCAATCGCAATCGCTTTGGCAACGTTGCGGATATTATTGGAAGGTTCTTGCTGTAGGTAGCAATGCTTGATGTCTACGATTTTATCAAAAGCTCTTGGTCGATGAAATCCGAGAACATCTTCCTTATTGGTCATCTCAGAATCAATTTCTTCTCTGGTCAGCCACCTTTTGTTGGAAAAAGTAAATTCTAATTTATTTCGGTAATAAGTCGTTTTTAAGCTAGGGAGGATAGGGAGAAAATCCCCAACCTTTACTTTCCCAATTCGGATGATGGCATTTTCGACGACATCAAATTTATGTTCCAATTGTTTTTCGTAGGCGAGGTTTTGCCATTTACAACCACCACATACTCCAAAATGCTGACAAAAGGCTTCGATGCGATCTTCAGAATAGCGGTGAAAATGGCTAGGAAAACCTTCTCGGAAACCTTTCTTTTCCTTCGTCACCACGATATCCACCAAATCTCCAGGCACCGTATTTTCTACAAAGACTACCTGCCCCTCACTATCCCGACCTACTGATCGACCTTTATCGGCGACACCAGTGATTTCTACCATCTGTAGCAGTCTCTTTTTTATTTTTCTTTTTCTTCTTCTTGGCATTGTTTGCAATCGTTTTGCTCTGAAGGTGTTTTAAACCATCTTCCAAAGCGGTGCTGATTTTTTTAGAATAAACTCAAATATAGGAAATCCATTTAGAGATACTCTTAACGCGTAAGTACAATGTAATCCCGAATCAAGGTTTTCAGAAATGCAATCCTATCTCGAGGAATTTCTGCGATGTCTAATTGTTGCCGGATCCTGGCAACCAACTCTTCCACTACTTGTTTGTGTGCTTTGTTTTGGTGTTTTCTATATCGAGAAATAATATTTTTTATCAAAAGCATATCTTGCTCGCTTAGGCGACGAACTTCCGGGTATTCTGGTTCGTAATCCTGTAAGCTATTGATTTTTAAAATGTCTTCTAGCCGAAACCGCAAACTAAATTTTATTCGCACCACCGAGGTGTTGGCGGTCATGTCTCCCAATCGTTGTCGTTGGGCAGAAGAACTGATAAAAAGAGCCGCCAATGCCGTTATGGATAAAAAGGTATCCACAAAATGAAAAACAGCTCGCAATAAATAATCACTCAAACCAGGTTCTTGTCCATCGAGTCGAACGACTTTTATACCAATGGCTTTCTTACCCCAAGATTGACCATCAGCCAATACTTCGGAAAGCAATTGATAAAAAATAAATAAGATCATTGGTAAAGCGACCACTACAGAAATGATCCAATTGATATCTTCTAATTCGCCAAAGAGGTTATTCAAAACCAAAGCAGAAAGAATGATATACATCACCGCAACGCATAGCGCATCAATTAGAAAAGCGAGAAAGCGCTCCCATAAGGTCGCCAACTCGTATTCAATGGTTACATTTTGGGTGGTCTTTATTTCAATGGTCTTCATTCTTTATTATTTGCTAATTTTAGTACTGTTGAAAAAATTAAGTCTTCTTCTAAGTGAAAAACGTCAGACCTAATTTTTTTCAACGTTACTTAGACAAGGTCAAAATCCTTATTTTGCAAACAAATGACCTGACTTTTGTCTTTATACCGTAAAAAACCGAAGATAGACACAAAGGTAAGCACTAAATCTATTGTTAATGGATTCCTTTTGGTTGTTTTTATAGGAAAAAAATAATAAAATGGAATTTTTCTTCTAGGAAGCCTAGGGCATCCTCCTCTGAACTCCCAAACCATGCGTGAAACGAGTTTTATAAAGCAGAACAAAGACAAATGGAAAGAGTTTGAGTCGATTGT
>CAYQRA010000487.1:0-5629 GCA_964419315.1 uncultured Saprospiraceae bacterium
TCTAAGGTAGCGCGGCTAGGCTTCGATTTTGACGCCTTGAATTGAACTAAAATCCTTCTTTTTCACTTCAAGCAGCAATTTTTGAACAACTTCGGATTGTACTTCAAAATAAAACAGTGTATCAAAGTTATTATTGTTTCTAGAAAAAACATTATTTCCTTATGTCAAATGGCTGACCACTTGGTTGATCAGGAACGATAAAGGCCGCTAGAAGAAAGGTATTCATAGACAGACTCTGGTACAAGGTATTGAATGGAATGGCCATTTTTGATGCACTTGCGAATATAACTCGCAGAAATTTGCATCAAAGGAGCTTGAAAAAGCTGGACGCTAGGATGTTCCGCCAACTCGCCCAAATCATAATCTGGACGTTGGTACACATAGATTGAATATCGTTGGAGTAATAATTCGTAATTTTTCCATTTGTGAAGCGTGCCTAGATTATCGCCGCCCATGATTAGGGTAAACTCATGTTGTGGAAACTTCTCTGTGATATAAGCTAGGGTATCAATCGTATAAGAAGGTTGAGGTAAGCCAAATTCAATATCAGAAGCTCTTAAGTTTGGGTTTTCATCAATCGCTATTCTGACGAGGTGAAGTCGATCGTGATCTCTGGCTAAGCTATTCTTTTTTTTAAGGGGATTTTGAGGACTAACGACCATCCAAACTTCTTCCAAGTCCGTTTGGGTAGCCATGTAGTTGGCAATGATCAAATGCCCAACATGGATCGGGTTGAAGGAACCAAAAAATAATCCGATTTTTTTGTGGAGCATGTTACGTACTAATCTGGTCGGAAAATTTTTAATGCGAAGGTTATCCTAAATAACCTTCGCATTAATCTAGATTTCTAACATTGGAATCTTTATTTAGTTGCTGAGCATTACTGGCATGACCAGCATCAGGATTTCTTCCCCTTCTGTTTCTTCAACAGGTAAGAGAATTCCTGCTCGAGTCGGGGAAGACAGTTCCATTTTGATTTCATCGCTTTCTAGTACATTGAGCATTTCGATCAAAAATTTGGCATTGAATCCGATGGTTAGTGGATCGCCTTCGTAGGTGCAGGGCAATTGTTCAGTGGCTTCATTAGAAAAATCCAAATCTTGGGCAGATACCGTAAGGCTTCCATCATTGACATTGAGGATGACCTGATTGGTCGTCTTGTTGGCGTAGATGGCGATCCGCTTTAAAGAATTTTGGAAATCACTTCGAGATAGTGTGAGGAGGTTAGGATTGTCTACTGGGATAACCGCATTATAATCTGGGTAGCGGGCATCAATAAGTCGACAGACCATATCAATATGGTCGATAGAAAAGAAAGCGTTTGCTTTATTGAAACTCAATTTTAGATCTCCACCATTTGGCAAAGCGTTTTTGAGTAGATTAAGTGCTTTTTTAGGAACGATAAAAGTCGTAGAAACTTCGCTGGTGATTTCTTTGAAAGCGTATTTGACTAATTTGTGCGCATCTGTGGCAACGAAAGTTAGTTTGTTGAAATCAACTTGAAAGTAAACACCAGTCATAGCAGGTCGCAACTCATCATTACTCGTGGCAAAAAGCGTTTTGCTGATCGCCTGAGAAATAACATCACTTGAAAGCTGTACGGTATCCACCGTGTCTGGCACCGGAATATTTGGAAAGTCTTGCCCGTTTTCACCTGCCAAGCGGTATTTACCGTAGGCAGAAGTGATTTCGATACCATAATTTTCATCATTCACCAAAAAAGTGATCGGTTGCATAGGCAACTCTTTTAAGGTATCTAGTAAAATTTTAGCGGGTACAGCTACCGTACCATCGCCATCGGAAGTTACTTCAATACGGGTAACGATAGAAGTTTCCAGATCGGTTGCAGAAATGGTAAGTTGATTGCCTTTAATGTTGAATAAAAAATCTTCAAGAATGGGCAAAACAGGATTGGAAGCAATAGCACCTCCAGCAATTTGCAACTGCTTTAATAAATCGGATGAAGAAACACTGAATTTCATTGGGCTAGTTTATCGTTAATCAGGTTGTTTTTAGATAGAGCTACCAAGCATTTTTAACAAAAAAACTTAAAGTAATGCTTGAATCAACTGTAAATGTAAGTGTTCCTATCAATTTTACAACTATAAAATATTAACAGAATGTTGATAACCTTGTGAATAACTCTATTAATGTCTTTGGAATAATAGTTTATGGCGCCCAATTTCACCCGTACTATTTTCTAAACTTAAGATATAAAGACCAGCAGCTAGTGGTGCCTCAATTGCAAAATGTACCAATTCTTGTCCTTCCATTTTTTTGTGGAATAATAATCTTCCTTGTAGATCGTATATTTTTACGCCAAGTAAAGGCTCTGGGTTTTCAAGGGTGCAAGAAATATTACTACCGATGAGATAGGGATTGGTAAACTTACAATCTGTATTTGTGGCAATGGGAGCTTGTAAAGAAACAGGCGATAATTCGATAGTGGAGTAGAAAAAATTGGCTTGCGTGATTTGTGTGAAAATATCTTGAACGCCATTATAAGCGTAGGTTTTTTGTTCTTCCAAGTCGCCATCACTATCATAAGCATAGCTTTGATAATTGGTCAAAAGGAGTTTGTCTTGGGCGGCAACCCAATTATAGATGGTATCTGCTACAACCAAATCGTTTTCGTAAGTAAAAATGGTGAAGGTTTCTCGGTAAAAACCTCCAAAATAAGAGTAAACGTGGGCAGAATCTTTGAGCATGTCACCATTGTAAAATTCAAATATTTCAATTTGCAGGTCAAAGTCATTGATACCATTGTTCCAATTATAGATATTCAAATTGGTTTGTTGTCCCAAAGGATCATAAGTGGAAGTCAGTTTTCCAATTAGGTTCCAAAGGTTGGTCGTACTATTCCAAGTATAAGAGTAGACACTATCCCGAAGATCGTCGTTCCCGTAAAACTGTAAATCCAGTTGATGAGGTACCCAGTCTTGTATACCTTCATCCCAAGTTTGGGTGAGCAGACTATCTACTAAGTCCGTTGTGCCGACAAAATAATTGGTTAAGAGTCTAGCGGAGAGAAAAGCGTTGCTACCTGCGTCCCAGACCTCTTCTAAAGTACTGAGTAAGACTTCTTGGTCTCGGTAGTTTTCGGTCGTTCGTGCCTCATTACGGTATTGATTTTGTTCGATTTTCCCCCTTGATTTAACGATTTGATCTTGGGAATATGTCGTATTGATTTGATCGATAAAAAATAGACTATCGGCATCAATATCAAACAAAGAATTAAAGGATCGAATTTCCTGGGCGAGACTATCGTAGAGGTATACAATTTGATTTTCTAAAGACAAATCATCAAGAACATTGATTCGGAAAAATTTTGTGGAGTCCACTACTTTCTCAGTACTCGTGAGCATTCGCTGTTTGGGTGGAAAAAAGTCACCCCAGACTGCCTCGATTTCCGAAGGGAGCTCAGATTGGGAAAAAACACTTAGCGTATAGCAAAAACAGGACAAGAGTATAAAAAGCTTTTTCATTCAATAATGGGTTGTTTCCTTGACCGGGAAATGTGAATAAAAATGGAAGTGAATCGGTGTTAGGGTAGGTGAATAGAACTTTAAAAAAAGCAATGTTTTGTACGAACCAAAAGGTATCTATTTTCAAAAGTTATTGTGGGAGAGTAAAAATAAGCATATTTGGGCAAGGTGGAAACTTAAGCATCAGGTTTTTTTATTTAATTTCACCTTTTTAAATATATCCTATTGTAATATCTTTAGATTCCCAGAGTATGGATTTTATTGGTAATTTTGCGAAGAATTAGAATCCCTGAAAAATAGAACTCGAGTTCTACCCACTATTTTTCGAAAGGACATAAAAAACAAACATGCCAAATCGCCGCATAGCACCAGAGATACACGACATCAAAAACCTCCAACTCCCTCCTTTTCGCGAGTATCAATTAGACAATGGAATTCCAGTCTATCTGGTAGAAATGGGTACGCAAGAAGTCCTGAAAATTGAAATCATTTATAATGCTGGGCGACCATATGAGCAAAAACAATTGGTTGCCAGAGCAACCAGTAGATTATTGAAAGAAGGAACCGCATCGTTTAATTCTGCCGCAATTGCGGAGCAAGTTGATTTTTATGGAGCAAGTTTGAGCTTGCCCGTCAACTTAGATTTCTCTTCTATTGTTTTGTATACCCTGACTCGGCATTTTGCAGCACTTTTGCCTTTGCTACAAGAAATGCTCACTCGGCCTGCTTTCCCCGAGGAAGAATTACAAACTTTTGTCGACAATAGTATCCAATCCCTCCAAGTCGAATTGACTAAAAATGATGTCCTAGCCTATCGAACGATTACAGAATTATTTTTTGGCGAAAGCCATCCCTACGGCTATAATAGCAATCCAGAAACTTATCGTTCTTTGACTCGGGAAGATCTAGTGCAGCATTTTCAAAAAAATTACCACGGAGGAAATTGTAAAATTATGCTTAGTGGTCGCTTAGAAACAGATACACTGAGTTTGCTCAATCGCCATCTAGGTCAAGGAATTCCGGTTGGAACTCCTTCCCAAGCTAAGATTCCGATTTCGGATGCTCAACCAGAGCATTTAAAGATTTTACGAGAAGATGCTGTACAAACAGCGATTCGGATTGGGCGACGATTTCCGACGAAGAGCCATCCAGATTATCAAGGCTTTTATATTCTCAATACCCTCTTAGGCGGCTACTTTGGCTCGCGGCTGATGGCGAATATCCGAGAAGATAAAGGATACACGTATAATATTTTTTCAACGATTGACTCCTTGCACTACGATTCCTGTTTTTACATTGGTACGGAGGTTGGAAATGACTTTGTAAAACCTACGATTCAGGAGATTTATCGAGAAATGGATTTACTAAGCAAAAAGTTAGTGGAGCCAGCGGAAATGAAAATGTTGCGCAATCATTTATTGGGAAGTCAGCTCTCGATGATTGATGGGCCATTCAATGTGGCGAGTATTGTGAGAACGATAGTGGTGGAAAATCTTAAATCGAGTGACTTTGACGACTTGGTGTATTTGATGCGCAATATCTCTGCGGAGGATTTGCAAGGATTGGCTCAGCGATATTTGCAGCGGGAAGATATGTGGGAGGTTGTTGTTGGTAATGTCTAAGGCGCTCTTTAAACCAGTTTGGGTAGCGCATTTTGCCTAGTCAACAGTATGGTGACAATATTTTTCTGTAGATTATAGGTACGAAGGCCTTCCTGTAAATTGCCAAGTATTAATCCATTGAATTCAGGGGGCGGGACAAAATAAAAGACTTATTAAATAGGAGTATGTTTTTGTTCTAGTACTTACTAAACATTGGGAGGGATTTTTTGTACATTTACCGCGGATTGAACAAACAACAATTTCAATTTTACTTCTGAGAACCAAATTTCCCCAATCCAATTGAAATTGATTTCGCAGACCACTAGCTTGCTGAGTGGTATTTTTTCTTCCTTTTTACACAAATTTTGTTTTCTTTTGTGTTTTGGATATGGCACAGCGCAATTCTATTTTTTAGAAAATGCAAATCCAATAAACGTTTAGATAGATTAACAACAACCAACAGAGAGAAAACGATTTTTAATAATAGTAAATGAAACTCTTTAGCTTTTTTACACAGGAGCTCGCCATAGATTTGGGTACAGC
>CAYQRA010000488.1:0-5606 GCA_964419315.1 uncultured Saprospiraceae bacterium
TGCTTGGCGCATGTTTTTAGATCGGCCGATTACGGGCTTTGGTACGGGAACTTATGCCATAGCTTACCTGCCTTACCAGCGACCAGAAGACCTGACAAGACTTAGTGTAAGCAGCCCTAAAAGAGAAGATGGTCAGCGACATTATTCGGGACGGGGAGGAGGTGCGCATTCAGAGTATTTGCAGGCACTTTCTGAATTGGGTTTGGTGGGATTACTGGCTTGGTTGCTGTTGATTATTAGCAGTTGGTATACTGCTTTGCGCATTTATTTTCAGCACCCAAAACAAAGCCACCGCCGTTGGGCGATGGCTTTGTTTTGGGCATTGAATACTTATTATCTGCACAGCTTTTTCAATAATTTTCTTCACCAAGAAGAAGTCAGTTTCTTGTTTTGGTCGATGTTAGCCGCTTTGGCGATGTTGAATACGACGACCAAAGAACCTGCTTAGTTCTTAACAAATTGGCTTGTTTTTCTTTCGCCATTCTCCATTTCGATTTGTAAGAAATACAAACCAGGTTTCAGGCTATTTAAATCCAATAAGATCGTATTCAATCCAGTATCCTGTAAGCCTTGTGGGAATCGACGGAGATTTTTTCCAGTAATATCCGAAATAATCACTTCGAGTTCCATGGGCTGATCTTGTACGATATTGACCTGCAATTCGTCACTTACCGGGTTGGGAGAAAGATACACTTCCGTGCCTTTGATATCCCATTTTACCACTCGAATTTCACTGAAACTGGAAGTCCCATCTAAGTCTGTTTGTCGCAAGCGATAAAGGTTGTTGCCCGCAAAAGGTTGTCGATCAAATAGCTGATAAGTTTTTTCGATATTACTATTTCCGGCAGCTTCAATCCGTCCTAAAGATTGCCAGTTTTGGCCATTTCTACTACGCTGTACTTCAAAGTAAGCACTATTGATCTCTGATGTCGTTTTCCAATTCAACGCAATATGTTGCTCTTCTTTGAGCGCTTCAAAATAACTTAATTCTACAGGCACTCCAACATCAACGGTAAAGCAATTGATACAGTCATAAACATTTCCGGCACAGCCTGGTCCTTCGAAAACACGCATATCATAAGTGCCTATTGTTGTAGAGAAGGGGATCGAGATAATTGCATCCAATAAAGTGGAAGAGGTTACATTGACTCCCGTTAGTGTGATGGTGCTTGGTGAAGCCAATACTTCCACACAGGTCGTACTCGAATTAAAATTAGTCCCGTTTCCAGTTACGGTTACCGTAAAACTATCTCCTTGATCTCCGGTATTGGGACTAGGGACGATATCTGGAGTGGTGATGGTAAAGCAATTACTACAAGCATAGACCGCTCCTGTACAGCCTGGTCCTTCAAATATTCGTGTTGAATAACTCCCCGGTGTTGTACCCGACGGAATCATTACATTTGCCGTCAGGCTCGTGCTACTGGTCACATTTATACTGGTTAAGGTAATGGTGGCAGGACTAGCCAATATTTCTATACAAGTGGTATTCGCCGTAAAATTGGTATTAATTCCTGTAAAGGCAATTCCCGTCAACGATTGACCGGGTTCTGCACTATTTTGGGAAATATTGGTAACGGCTGGTGGAGCCGCATTGATGGTAAAACAACCCGCACAATCGTATTCAGTGCCCGTACAACCAGGACCTCGGTAGACTGTGGCATCATAAGTACCTGCATTCGTACCAATAGGAATGGCTAAATTACCTGTTAACAAGGTGGCACTCGTTACATTTACCCCAGTCAAAAATATAGGACTCGGACTTGCCATGATTTCTACACAGGTGGTACTGCCGTAAAAATTAGTTCCACTCCCTGTTACGGTTACGCCAAAACTAGTATTTTCTGTACCAGAGTTGGGGCTAAAAGAAATTGCTGGTGCTGTGATGGTAAAGCAATTGCTGCAAGTATAGACCGCTCCCGTACAGCCCGGACCTTCATATATCCTAGCTCCATAGGATCCAGCTATAGCATTTGCTGGAATTGATACATTTGCCGTTAGGCTTGTGGGACTGCTCACACTCACACCGGTCAAAGTAATAGTGGAAGGACTGCCCATGATTTCTACACAAGTTGTACTCGCTGTAAAATTGGTATTGATTCCAGTAAAAGTCACTCCGGTTAAGGATTCTCCTTGTTCGGCAGTATTGGGAGAAATACTGCTAATGGCTGGTGTTGCAGCGTTGACGGTAAAGCAATTGGTGCAATCATATTCGACGCCCGCACAACCTGACCCTTGATAAACAGTGGCATCATAAGTACCTGCATTGGTACCAAGAGGAATGGATAGGTTGCCTGTTAACAGGGTTGAACTCGTTACACTTACCCCAGTCAAAAATATAGAACTAGGAGTCGACTTGATTTCTACGCAGGTAGTACTACTTGCTAGAAAATTCGTTCCACTTCCAGTTACGGTCACACCAAAACTAGTATTTTCTGTACCAGAGGTAGGGTTGAGAGAAATGCTTTGAGAAAAGCTAAAGGGGAGCAAGCCAAATAAGGCGATGACAAGGAGACTGGTTTTTCGGAGTTGTATTAAGTTCATATACGGGGCTGAGGTATAGATGATTACTAAAATTCTTCGGCATTACTGTTCCCGCCAATTCTACCTTCAAATGTAGCAATTTATTTGCTTAAATGCTCAATTTTGTGGTCAAAACAGGTAAATAGTTCAATTAAATTTTCCTAACAAATTGTAATTGAAATTAAGATTTATCACTCTACTAAGCTCAATTTTTAGGTACTTTGCTTTTTAATTGATTTATTGCTTCAATAAATTCCTTCTTTTTTTTCGGGTTTTTTTGAGTCGTATTTACCCATTTGAAGGCTTCTTTAAAATTACCAAGTCGGGCATAAGCAAATGCCACATTAAACATAGCTTTCTCAAATTTTGGATTGATCTCCAATGTCTTTAAGTAGACTTCTACGGCTTTTTGGTAATCTTCCATCTGTACGAGGCTTCCCGCATAATCGTTGAGTAAATTAATATGATAAGGGGTTTGTTGCATCGCCTGATCAAAAGTGACATTGGCTTGTTGAAAATTGCCCTGATGATAGTGGGCTAAACCCTCCAACCATTTGACGGATAAACCGCCAGGGTGTAGTTGATAGCTAGTAGAATAGGCTTTTTTACTCTCTTTTTCGAGTAAAGGCCATTGATTATTGGCCTGTGCGATCAAGGCTTTTAGGGTATGGCTTTCTCCTTTTATGTGTCGATAACTCAATAGAGCGTTGGGTAATAAAAGCAGCCCCATTAAGCCAATAATTCCTAGGTATTGGGGGCGAGTAATTGGCAGAGAAAAACGAGGGTTTTGGAAAACCTCAGGAGTTTTTTGTACAATTCGTGCAAATAATAAGGCGAGTAAGATCTGGTGTTCAAAACGTTCTTTAGGAAAATCTAAAAAAGCGATGGCTACATAGCCCAAAAGGGTGCCCGCCAGAATGATTAATTCTCGCTTTCGCTCCACCTTTGCTTTGCGCATGGCAAAGATCAAAGCATAAAATGCCCAGCCTAGGATGCCCAAAAATAAAAGGATTCCAAAAATTCCCTGCTCCGCCCAGATTTCCAAAAAGTCATTGTGTACCCTGGTGAAAATCATGTCTTTATGCTGTAAGCGATAGCTACCGGCTACACTTTTGCTGGGAAAAAAGATTTTCCAATTACCAATGCCATAACCCAAAACAGGGCGATCTTTGATTAGCTCTACGGTTTTGTACCAAACAAAAAGCCTTTCTTTGGCGGAGGCACTTTGCAAATATCGGTTTGGATTGAGTTTACGCAAGTCCTCTTTGGTCCCACCAGAAAAGAAAAATAGCAGACCACCGATTATCAATGCTCCCGACAATAAGGGTAATATTCGCTTGGCCATCAAACCCCAGCCTTTTTCATTACTTCGTAGCAAGTGAATACCGACCACTAAGAAAAAGAGGAAAAGGGCGAGAAAAACTGCTCTTGATCGCAATAAAATCATGATCAGTAGCTGGGCTCCCAAAAGCCAATACATCCATTGGCTAGAAGATTTACGCAAGGCCCAGATCAGGTTGAAACCAAAAAGTAAAAAAAGGAAAGAAGCCAATAGGTTTTTGTGAGCCGAATGACCAAAAACTCTATAGATATTTTTGCCGCCTAAGCCTTGGCTAAGCCCCACTTGGAGCAATTGCCAACTTGCTATCGCAATCACTAATAAGCTGAGGGCGGCCAATAGTCGAAAGAGAAGACGCTCTTCTATTTTGGGGATAAAAAGGCGAAAAGCTAGGTAACAAACTAAGCTGAGGAGTATTCCTTGTACCCCAATATATCCAGCAGAGGGCAGAGAGGCCCAAGTCAGAGAAGATAAAGAGATTAGATAAAATAAAAGGAATAGAAGGTCGAGTACATTGCCTTTGACTTTCTGCATCTTGGGAAATAATCCGATACAGGCCCAAAGACCAAGTAGGCTAAGCCAAGCAAAGCGCCCAACATAATACTCGTCCATCAAACCAGGCGTCCGCAACAAATAGTTGACCAGCAAGGCTCCAACCAAGAAGATTTTTATTTGATTACTAAGAGGCATCTGCCAGAATGCGAAATTTTTATTTTTGTGATAAAACGAGTACCTTGAGAGGGTTTTTAACCCTGAAACGAAATGACGTCAAAACCAAGACATAAAATTTCCCTCGATCCGAAGGTAGAACAAATTCTACTACCTTTCTTTTATTTCGATATATTTTTATATCCACTTAACCTTGAGGAAATTTATGCTTTTGGCAATCATCAAATAGCGTCTAAGGATATAATGAAATCTTTAGTCAAGAGCTTAGTGGAAAAAGGCTTTCTTTATCATCATCAAGGATACTACGCTTTACATGATCGCCCAGATTGGGTAGACCGTCGCTTGGAAAACGAAAAGCGAGCACAACAATTTTTTCCTAAAGCTCGCTGGATGAGTCAACTCATGAGTCATTTCCCATATGTTCGTGCTGTTTTTGTATCTGGTTCTCTTTCTAAAAATCAAATGCCCGAAGGAGGAGATATTGATTATTTTATCATCACAAAACCTGGTAGACTTTGGGTTGCCCGTACCTTTCTGGTACTCTTCAAAAAAATTGTCCTCCTTAATTCCCACAAATATTTTTGCGTCAATTATTTTATCGATGAAGAACATCTAGAGATTGCAGAAAAAAATCGATTTACCGCAACTGAAATAACCACCCTACTGCCGATCTATGGACGGGAGTATTATGAAGCTTTTTATCAGGCTAATAATTGGATCGAAAATTATTATCCACATGCTCCAGCCAGAGCACTTGATCAAGTGATTCCGTTCCGTAAAAAAGCTTTACAAAAAATAAGTGAGTTCTTCTTGAATGGTCGCATAGGCGATTGGCTTGATCAGTTTTTTATGAACAAAACCATCGCCTATTGGCACAAGAAGTTTAAAAGCTTCGATTCTGATGCCTTTGCGGTTGCCCTCAAGTCTAGACGCTACGTATCCAAACACCATCCGCTTCATTTTCAAGCTAAAGTTTTGAGGGAGTTTCAAAAACGAATCTGTACTTTTGAAAACAATCACCAGCTTCAATTTAGTACCAGTTTTGAAAAGAAATCGAACGATGTCTAAAATATTG
>CAYQRA010000489.1:0-5606 GCA_964419315.1 uncultured Saprospiraceae bacterium
TCGGACATAGAGTCTACATCCATATATAGGTTCACAAATGCAATGCGTCTAGCGGGATTATCCCACTCATAATCGTATGCTTCTCTCCTTGGGACTAATCTAAAATTAATTCCAGCATCCTCTACTATGGGCGAAAAAGCTTGCGGCAAATTGTTATCATTTTTTTCTCCATAATTATAATCAATATTCACTAAATCTTTTTGATCTAATAGACCATCTCCATTAGCATCTATATGCTTATAATTGATACCATTTTTTAAAGTGTCGCTCCAATCAGTAGCATTCTGAGCATTCCAAGTATGGGTAGCATTTGGTCGTTTAGGTCCTTCGGCTTCTCTTCCCATTCCAATACCTAATGCTAATATATCCACTTCGTTTACGATACCATCTTGATTTGTATCTCCTGGATAAACACAATCTTCGTCACAAATTTCAGATTGCATACATGGAATAGAGGAAAACCCTTGGTCATAAATAGCTTGTAAGTCAGGGATTCGATCTAATGCATAGTTCACATTTTCTAGATGATTACTTCCTTCCTTTCGATGAAAAGTATAAGCCATATCTAAATCAATCACCGCTCCAGGATCAAGCCGAATGTTGCCCGTACTCATTACCGCTCTACTATCTAAATCTTGAGGAATTCCTGATTGATACATCGACCAACCTAAAGTATCATTAGGATTGCTGGGAAAAGCATAAGAAGTAGGCATACCATTGTTGTAGCCATCATTTCCGATAGTCAGAAGGCTTCCATCTCTCCAACTTCCTGTTAGATAATTATAGTATTGTGATGCTACTTTCGGATCGGTGGTAGCAGAAGAAGGAACAACCATTGAACTATTCCTATAATAAGTAAAACTAGTCATCGGCAGGTTCAAAAGAGTAACAGTCTGCACAGGTGGATTTTCTCCATATATAGGACTGGAAGAATTGCCACAAGTTCCATTTTCACTGCCATCCATATTATCTGCATTGTAAAAGTAAGCAGTATTAAGAAGCGTATCACATCCCAAATAGTCATCTCGAAAACAACCTATATCTGCATCTACTAGCAAGCCAATACTAGTGCTATCTAATGTTTCTATTGACCGATTAAAAATTTTGTGGCGAGTAAAAATAGTTTCATTCAACAACTCATTATTCGTACAACTGAATGCCCAAGCGGTCAGATGAATTTCTGCTTTAATAAAATCTCCTTTTGATTCAGAATGAAGATTGCCAGCATCATTAAAAATGCACCAAGACAATTCATCAGGAATTACGCCAGCTAAATCATGTCTAATAATTGGATACTCCCCTAATCGAGGTTCATAAATTCCATTCGCATTACGATCAAAAAAAGGAGCAAGTGGTTGATCAGGCAAATCAATCTTTTGACCAAACCTATCATCATCATAAGTCGATTCTAAATTCCCTCTTCCTGGCCAAGCCAGAATGGATTTAGGAATAATTTGATCAATTTGTCCATTATCCTCGAAATCTTCTAAAAAGCGAAGAATGTCGAAACGGCTTACATGCCAAATATGATTGAATCTATTACAAATGCTATCTTCTGTGGTACCCAGTGTAGTATCCAAAGGACCAGAAAAATAATCGTAGTTACCAATATGCCAACCACCACTTGAGGCCGCTACTTTTAAATTGCCTGCTGGGTCAACCCCGCCAATCCATAACCCTGCTGAAGAAATAGAGTGAATTTTTTCTCCACCAAAAGTATAAGGTACCGCAAAACCACTTCGATCACTATCAGGCTGACCTTGATGAAATAGCCCTCCTCTTGAATTGATGACAGCGTTGATTTTGTTGGCACTAATAATTCTTGCCGCTTCAAAGTTGTCGGCACATTGGCTAATACCTTGAATACTAATAAATAATAGAAAAATTAGAAGGATAGGAGATTTCATGTGTTTATTGTTTTCAAATGATTACAAATTATCATCTAATGAAATTCTTGTGCAAAAATTGGAGTAAAATTCACATTTATTGCTTAAATCCAAAATGCCTTTCTACAAAATAAATTTAACTCACTAACTGTTTTAAATTACTTCATCATTCCTTGTTTAATATTTTGAGATTCATACCATGACAAAATTCTTCCTTTTTTTCATCATCAGCTTCTTTCTTTTTGCCAACGATGCTACCATCGAATGGACAAACACTACCGAATACGACTTTGAAACCATTGATCAAGGTACACCAAAAACGCACGAATTTATTTTCAAAAATACTCACGAAGAGCCTATTGTCATTGAAACCATCCGAACTACCTGTGGCTGCACCGTACCAGAATGGAGTGAAGAACCAGTGCTTCCCGATTCGCTAGGAACAATCAAATTACAGTATGATGCGAAGAAATTCGGCTACTTCCGCAAGAAAATTCGCGTTTTTTTCGCTCATCAGCGCAAACCCGAGCTACTGTTCATCGAAGGTTTTGTGGAATGACCACCAAGCCTAATGTTTATTCGTCGAAAAAAGCCTACCGCTTAACGACTTCATAAGGTTTTTATACCTGTATTTTCGCTTATATTTGCGGTGCAATCATTAGTTCAGATTAAGTCGCTATATTTGCGAACTTTTCGATGAAAATGGGGCGAAACTTACTTTCATAGAGTTTAGAAATTATGAGGTTCTTCGCCAATTGCCAAATCACCAGTTAAACAGACCCGCCTGACTGCGCGAGCGGGCAGGTCACCAATAACAGACAATGAGTATTTTAATTTTCTTCATAGTATCCTATATAATTTTAAGTATTGCCTTATATTTTCTTTTTCCAAAAGCAGGAGAAGAAGGTTGGAAAGGTTTAGTGCCAGGACTCAATTTCGTGACTTGGTGCGAAATCGTTGGACGAGAAAAGTGGTGGGCAGCTTTACTATTAATTCCTTTTGTCGGCATTTTTATCTATGCGAATATGGCAGTGGAAATGGTACGTTCCTTTGGGAAATACAAATTTTACCATAGCTTTTTTGCCGTAGTTGCAGCTCCGATTTACTTCTTGATATTAGCATTTGATGATAAGTCGAAGTATTTAGGTAAAAATCTAGAACTAGAAGCGGCGTATCAGCAGCAAATGGCAGAAGCTATAGAGAAAAACAATACTCGACAAATCAAGAAATTAGAACGTCAAAATCCATACAAGAAATCAGGAGCGAGAGAGTGGGCAGAAGCCATCATTTTTGCGGTATTTGCAGCGGCTCTGATTCGGATGTTTTTAATTGAAGCCTATGTAATTCCGACACCTTCAATGGAAGGTTCTTTGCTAGTAGGAGACTTTCTTTTTGTGAGTAAAGCGCACTATGGCATACGCACACCTAAGACGGTGGCAATGGTTCCTTTGGTACACAATAGATTGCCTCTAGTTGGAGGAGAATCTTATCTGAAAAAACCCAATTTAGAATTCAAACGCTTACCAGCTTTAGAGAGTATTGATAATAACGATCTCGTGGTTTTCAATTATCCAGAAGGCGATAGTGTGTACGTGATGCCTGGGCGGACTTGGAGCATTTATGATTACAGGAGAAATGCAATTGGAGATAGAGGGCATAAAAGAAAAATAGATTCAGGCAAAGCAAAGTTGGTGACGCGTCCAATTGATAAAAAAGATCATTACATCAAACGATGCGTTGCTATTCCAGGCGATTCTTTAGAAGTTCGCAGTCGTCAACTTTACATCAATGGAGAGGAAGCAGAGGATTTAGAATACGTTCAATTTTTATACACGGTACAATATCCTCAAGGAGCAGAACCCAATCGTAAAAAATTAGAAGACTGGGGAATTTCTAGTAGTCCATCCGTAGGAGATGTACAATCGATACCTAGTGAGCCAAATACTTTAGCCATGCTACTCTCTGATGAGCAAGTGGAAAAAGTAAAATCTATGGATCAGAGATATGTTGTAGCACCTTATGAGTATAAAAAGCCTCCAGTAGGTTCTGTCCGTATGTTCCCTCACGATCCTAAAAACTATAACTTTACGGTAGATAATTTTGGACCATTGTACGTTCCTAAAAAAGGCGCGACCGTCAAATTAACGATAGATGGACTTGCTCCCTATCGCCGCATTATTGATGTGTATGAGGATAACGATTTAGAAGTGAAAAACGGCAAAATCTACATCAATGGAGAGGAAACGGACGAATATACCTTCCAAATGAACTATTACTGGATGATGGGAGACAATCGCCACAATTCAGAAGATTCAAGAGTTTGGGGTTTTGTTCCTGAAAATCACATCGTTGGAAAACCATTGTTCATTTGGATGTCAGCCAAAGATGGGAATCCATTGAAAGGCATTCGTTTTGGACGATTGTTCAATGGTGCAGATAAGAGGTAGTGCTTGTTGATTCGATAGACCTGATATGATGTGTTAAGTTTCTTAAATTAACATGACTATCTGCTCGTTTCCTAACGAGCCAAATGTAACATTAATCGCTACAAAAAGACGAAGCTTGATTCAGGTTTCGTCTTTTTGTATTTTATGCTTATCTTTTCGAGCATCTTGAACATTTATAATTTATCATTTTCTAATACACGCTAACACTTTCCCTTTAAATCCTCAATTTTTGCAAACATGAGAACCATTCTAGAAGATATAAAAGATACTTTTTGGAGTTCTGAGCGACGTTCGGATTTGCTACAAGTTGCTCAAAAATACGATTATCAATTCAAAAATAGCAAACTTTTTATCAATCTAGATTTGGACTTGAAAGCCTTTGATTTTTTTGGAAAAAGTAAAAACCATAAACTCAAATATATTCTTTCACAACCCATCGAAAAGCTTTCTGGTAATGTGGAACTTTTCGATTTTTATAGAGATGGAAAACAAAAAGTAACGACGCTCCTATTGATAAAATCCGTATTACTAGAATTACCGAAATTCAGAATCGAAGCGCGAAACAAATGGGATTGGTTCAAGAGAAAACCAGCGGGGAGAAAAATAGAATTTATGGGCTTTCCAGATTTCAACCAATTATTCCATTTATACACGGACGCACCTCCTAGAACTATGAAAAACCTATTCCAAGAAGAATTTTTAGACTTTTTAATGGAACATCCCAATTGCTTTTTGGAAGCCCATCAGGAATTTCTACTTTTGGGAAGAAAAGAAGAAAAAATCGAGGCAAGGGAGATAACAACTTGGATAGAATATGGAAAAATGATTGGGCTTTCTCTTTTCAAAGGTACTTGAATGGAGCCGTTTTAATAGACTTGATTCTAAAAGGATTTTAGGAGAGAAAAATGAAGGATTTTAATTCTAATCAAGAAAAGCACGGAAAGTACAATGTAACAAAAGTTTTATTTAGTTTTTAGACCGCTGCTTCACAGCGAAAAACCTTGAGGAGAGAGTGAGATTATTGGGCGTTTCGCCCAATAATCTCACTCTCTCCGAAAAAACTATGCGCGCCGCAAGGCGCGCCAAAAAAAGCAAAGTAGATTTATAATTTACTTTCGTTACACTGTACTTAGTATGAGTTCAATAACAAATTTACCTTTCAAATTTTCCATTTTTACCGAAATCAAAGCGTATTACAAATAGCGTGATTTTGGTAAAAATAAAAAATGGTAAATTTATTATTTCACAGTTCCTTAGCACTATTAAGTAAGAC
>CAYQRA010000490.1:0-5600 GCA_964419315.1 uncultured Saprospiraceae bacterium
TTTCGGAAGCTACTCCATCATCGGTGGAGATCAAGATAATGATTATGGAGAAATGTATATTATCCATGATCTGACTGGAGCGAAAGTGACTCTTAATTGGTCTCCAATACCAGTACCTGGCGGTACCTTATTCGAATTGCCAGTCGGCACACACGAATTGGTATTCACCCATAAGGTTTGGGGCTGTACCGATACGGTAAATGCTTTAGTTGCTTGTATGCAGCCAGAAATTATTATAGATACCATCCTCATTGGAGACTTAGATACCTTCTGTGTTGACTTGACGGAATTACTAGGTACGCCTTCTGAAGTGATCAATTTGTGCGAAGATGCTTCTGGTGAATATGTCATCTTCGATGTATTAGAAGGGGACTTCTGTATTGATTTTGAAGGAATGGAAGTAGGTATGGATAGCGCTTGTGTAATTGTCTGTGATGACAACGGGCTTTGTGATACGACTTACTTCTTTATCTATGTAGAAGATCCAAACCCAGGTAGCAATCATCCAATTGCAGTAGCTGATTTGGATACCACCAAAATCAATATACCAGTAACGGTAGCGATCCTAAATAATGATACAATCAATGGTAACTTAGATACCTTATACATCTTAGACGATCCAAACAATGGTACCGTAATGATCATCAATAATGAAGTGGTTTACCAACCCAATGAAGATTACTGCGATGAGGACAATCACGATGTATTTACTTACATGATCTGTAATGAAAATGCTTGTGATAGCACAACGGTTGGAATCTTGGTGACTTGTGGAGAATTGAATATCTTCAGCGGATTCTCACCAAATGGAGATGGACAAAACGATTATTTCATGATCGATGGAATCGAGTCTTATCCAAACAACCGATTGTTAATCTTCAATCGTTGGGGTAATGAAGTCTTTAGTCAAGATGGATACGTCAATACTTGGGATGGAACTTGGGAGAATAAAGACCTGCCGGATGGTACGTACTTCTACGTACTAGATGATGGGGAAGGAAACTCTTACTCCGGTTATGTGCAGATTCAACGATAATTAATTTTTTAAGGAATATATAGAAAGGGCTGCCATTTGGTAGTCCTTTTTTGTTTTTAAATAGTATCCCGATGGCTTTTTTTGTTAAAGTTTAGAGGACAATTGCTTATATGTTTTTTAATTATTGGAATTTATCGTAATTTCATTTAAGTTTTTAAGCAAAGTCTTAAGCTAAATTTTGTTAGCCTTGATTCCTGCTTAATTCCTGTCTGTTTAAAGCATCCCAACCGAAGTTCAAATCTGAAACGCTGTTTCTCACAGCAAGAAGTACTTTTTGTACGCTACATTTTCAATCGTCTAAAAATTAAGCTTTTTTTATTTCCTTTTCAGGAGATGATTCCACCGTATTCATCCTTTTGACAGATTCAAAATCCATGAACATGAACAGTTTCTACCGGCTGCTTTCGCTGCTATCTTTTCTTATTTTAAATCTTGCCCTTTACGCCAATAATGAATGTGTGATTGATCAGGAGTTGATCATCGAATCTACTTCTATGGGATCACCTGCCAATGGCCCTTACCAACCGGGAGAGGAAGTGACCTTCCGCTATACGATTACCCAATTCGCAGAAGTCAATTGCAATTGGCTGCACGGGATCGTTCCCGAATTTGGAGATGGTTGGGAAGAATCTTCTTTCAATAGCAATGGAGAACCTCACCAAATTACTTGCAACCTCGTTGCTCATACCAATGGTCAATGGAGCTGGTTTCCTGATAATTGGGTGACTACCAATATCCCCATCGGTGGAGTAGGTCCGGGAGGCTTTATTGGCGCAGGTTGGTTCTTTCTCAATTTTGCTCAGCCAAGTATCAATAATTATGACCCCAATTTTACCTACGGAGATAGCGATGATTGTAGCGATACTGGCGACTCCTGGGAAATCTGTTTCACTCTAAAAGCTAAGGATGTTTACGATTGCCAAATCGGTTCTGATTGCTCGGTATATATTCAACCATTAACGGATTCTCATACTGGCGCACAAACCAACCTTGCCTGTGTCAATGACCTTGGAATCTTTCACCAAGCAGAGGTCTTTTGCTGTGGCGCACCCGAAATGTTCCCTATCTCAGATACTTATATCTGTAGCAATACCCAAACAAATATTCCGCTCTTTAGCAATAATTCTTCAACCACCTATTCTTGGACGGTCGCCGCCAATAATGTCGCTGGAGCAAGTGCTGATTCTGGTACGCCCATCCGACAGGTTTTAAGTGTGATTGATCCAAATTTGCCGGGGTCAGTCATTTATACCGTAACCCCTCAAGTCAATGGTTGTGTTGGCGAAGCCCAAACCGTGGAAGTGACTCTTTCTGATCTGCAAGTAGATGCCGGAAGTGCTATCTATATTTGTGCCGGACAAAGTACCCGTTTAGAAGGAAGTACCCAAGGAGGATTGGGGCCTTATCTATACGAATGGGATTTTGGTCCCAATTATCCAAGACCTACTGTGACCCCTACTGTCACCACTACTTATTCGTTGACCGCTACCGACTTTTTTGGTTGTACCGGAGAAGGCGAGACCACGGTTTATGTCAATCAAACCGGACCAATTTCTGGCGATCAAGAACCTTGTCAAGATGGCTTTGGTGTTTATTATAATGTCCCCGTATTTCCGGGTGCTTCTAGTTATACTTGGACGGTACCCAGTGGAGCAGTGATCTTAAATGGTCAAGGGTCTACCCAGATTTTTGTGGATTGGAGCAATGGCGGAAGTGGACAAATATGTGTAAGCCCTAATAATGCCTGTGCCAATTCTATCCCTACTTGCTTGGACGTAGCCACGCTTGCACCACCTCCGGTTGGTGGAATAGTTGGAACAATAGAAGTTTGTGAAAGTGCTACTTATGTCTATGAAATTCCTGGAGGAGATCCTAGCCTGAATTATGCTTGGTCGACTGTTCATGGAACGATTCTTAGCGGACAGGGTAGCCCTACGATTGTGATCGAATGGAATGCAGGAGAAACGGAAGGTTTGGTCAATGTATTTGCAGGAGGTGGTTGTGGAGAAAGTCAATCCAATCTTGCCGTTCAAATTTCTGTACCACCAAGCAATACGGAGATTGTTGGAAATGATCGAATTTGTGAAGGAGATATTGGTGTTTATTCTACTAGTAATATTCCGAATAATGCTTACGGATATAACTGGTATGTCCCTAATGGTGCAACGATCATCCGAGGTCAAGGAACGCAGTTTATCGATGTAGATTGGGGAACCTTGGATGGGGGACAGGTCTGTGTGGATGTATCTACCGATTGTATAACCATCACAGAATGTTATACGGTTAGCCGATTTGATCCATCTGTAGTAGAGGTGCTTGGGCCAGAAAATGTTTGTGTTGGAACAGTAGCTAGTTATTCTTTAAATAGTTCCATTCCTTTTAGTACACAAATTTTATGGACCGGGCCAAGTGGTGCTACTTTTTTAAGCGATCCAACGAGAGGAGTGGTAACGATTCGTTGGGACAATGATTTGGGAGGAGTAGTTTGTGCAGAAATAACTGCCTGTGGAGAATCCACAACAGTCTGTTTAGTCGTGCAAGCCAATGGCGCAATTATCACTGATTCTACCGTCGTCCTTTGCGAGGGCAACTGCTTTAATTTTGCTGGAGTAGATTATTGTCAATCTGGACAATATACGATTGCTTCGCCCAACGCAAGTGGCTGTGATGATATTCTCCAATTGGATTTGACCATTCTATCTACTCCAAATATAACTGCCAACGCTGGACCAGATGTTCAAGTTGGATGTACCGTGGATGCTACCTTGGATGGAAGTGGATCTTCTACTGGACCCAATGTAAGATACGAATGGACGGATGAGATCGGAACAATCGTTTCTACTGATCCCGTTTTTGATATTGATCGAGCAGGAATTTTTATCTTGACGGTAAAAGATTTGGTAACCCTTTGCGAAGTAGCTGACGAAGCGATCGTGAGTCCTGCCGGACCACCTAGCATTATCATCGCAGCACCTTCCCGATTGAATTGCTTTAATAATTACTCCATTGTATTAGATGCTAGTGGTTCAAGTAGTGGACCCAATATTCAATACAGTTGGACTGGCCCGAATGGCTATAATTCTAACGATCAAAACCCAAGCATTAATGAACCTGGCGATTATTGTCTGGAAGTCATTGACAATCAAACGGGTTGTCCTTCTTCCCAAGCTTGTGTAACGGTGACGACGGGTTATACGATAGATATCAGTGCCAATCAATCTTTTTGTGATGAGGCAGATGGTACGGCACAGGTAACAGTTGACGGAATTGACAATCCAGAATACTTTTGGAGTACTGGCGAAACCACATCTATGATTACCGGACTAGCACCAGGAAACTACAGCGTGACGATTAGTAATGCGATTAGCAATTGTACGGATGCGGCTGATATTATAGTGACTCCTGATTTATCGTGTAAAGTATTGATCGCAGGAAAAGTCTATGACGATAGTGATGATCAACAATGTTTGGAGGATGCTTCCGTATTGCCTTTGGATGGCATACAGGTGACTTTGCATCCTTTGGGATTGGTGGTGACGACTGATGCCGATGGCTATTATGAGTTTTTTGTGGATACTGGAAATTATGTGCTGGAAGCAGAAGCACCAGAACCTTATTTTACCAAATGTCCTGTGGATGGAATGATTCCGGTCAGCTTATTAGATACCAGTGATGTTTCTTTAGCGAACCATTATTACTTTGATTATTATTCCAATTTTGATTTGCGTGTAACGGCGATTGCGGCAACACCAGTTGCTGGAAATAGCCAGTTTTACGAGATCATGTATTGCAATGATTTTTTCCAATCAATCAATGGAAAGATATTATTTACCCATGATCCTGAATTGATCTTCGATCCAGTGGCGGCAGGAGCTACTTCTTATGATGCCGCTACGCATACGGCCCTTTGGCGGTTTTATGACTTGAGTTTTTTCGAGTGTGAATCGATTCGGTTCAATATGGAAGTTCCCGCTACGGTAGCACCCGGTACCATCATTTCTACGGAAATCGTTGGTCGTCCGATCCTTGGAGACATCCAGCCCAATAATAATACGTACTCTTGGAATGCTACGGTGAGCGGTGGTTCTACCGCTCCTCCGGGGATCACTGTACTTGGAGACGCATCCATTGCAGCGCAGATAGATTTATACGAAAATCAACCTAATCCATTTAGTCAATCCACTACCATCGGGTTTTCTTTACCAACAGCTTCGGATATAAAACTGAGTGTCTATGACCTCAATGGCAAACTCCTAAAAGAGAAAGTTGGTTTTTATGAAAAAGGAAGACACGATTGGATTTTGAACGCAGCGGATTTGCAGGCGAATGGCGTTTTGTTTTATCGTTTGGAAACAGAAGGGGAGGCTTTGGTGCGTCGGATGATGAAGTTGTAGGTTTGATTTTTTACGAAAACTATTCTAAACAAGAGGCGCAGTTAATTAGCTGCGCCTCTTGTTATTTTTTCAAAGAAAAATTTTTTGCTTAGCTCGATTTTTCTACTTTTTTCAATTGGTATAAAACACTAGCTGGTAGGAGAGCGGCTCTCAAGATAATTCCGACCCTG
>CAYQRA010000491.1:0-5591 GCA_964419315.1 uncultured Saprospiraceae bacterium
AGAACCATAAATTACTGATTTTCAACCTAAAATAAATTTTAAATATGCTCTTAATTCCCAAGGCAAATAGGGATAAAAAATTTATTTGAGGACGGTTCTATTTTCTGTTTGGCAGAATCTAGGGAATACTCACCCTTATTTTTAAAAAATACCTGTTTGCTGTTCGCTGTTCGCTATAGGTAATACGCGGATCTAAGTATGGGTCTCTCGACCGACACCACTCCTTGCTTAATAGGATTTATAGAATACTTAGGATTCGAGGTCGGAGACCTCAACGTTAATCCGTCTACGACTTGTAAGTCGTAACGAACAGCTTGTTTTTTGTTAAAAACTACCAATTAAAAATAATAGAATTATGGTTTTTTATAGTTTTAGACTTGTGGGGTATCAATAGACTTGTAAGTCGTAACGAACAGTCTACTTTTCGTTGAAAACTTTAATGTAAAATCAAGGAATCTATCCCCGCATCTTACTTCGCTTTACGAGGTAGGCTTGCAAAATAGGTTTGAATCCAGCATGGATGTCCGCCTCTACAAAATCAATTTTGTATTGTAGACATTTGACTTTTAGTGCTTCCGTAAATTTTGACATTTGGGCAATGTATTGTTCCTTCACCTGATTGGATTGTAGACGAACTTCCTCGCCCGTTTCCATATCAATAAAGACATAAGGTCGGTTTTCAAATTCAAAATCCAGCTCTTTGGATTTATCAACAACATGAAACAGAACGACTTCATGCTTATTGTGTTTGAGGTGCTGGAGCGCCGAGAATAATTGCTCCGGATCTTTTCCAGCTTCAAACATATCGCTGAAAATAATAACCATAGAACGCTTGTGAATACTATCTGCAATTTGGTGTAAAGCCTTAGCTGCTGAAGTATTTTTATTTCGCTCTGGATTATTGATTAATTTGTCGAGATAGGTCAATAAAAGGCGATAATGGGAAGTACTGGATTTGGCTCTAGTGTGGATATTGACCGAATCATCAAATAAACTCAGGCCAAAGGCATCTCTTTGCTTTTTTAATAGATTCATCAGGCTGGCGCCAGCCAAGGCCGAAAAACGCAATTTATTGGTATAAGACTTACTATTTTTGGTCACCTCAGGGAAATACATGGAGGAAGAAACATCCAAGACAATCTGGCAACGAAGATTGGTTTCTTCTTCAAATCGTTTGGTAAACATTTTATTCGTTCTGCCATAGACCTTCCAATCGATGTTTTTAGTAGACTCTCCGGGATTGTAGATTCTATGTTCTGCAAACTCTACGGAGAATCCATGAAAAGGACTCTTATGCAGACCGATAATAAATCCTTCCACCACCTGTCGGGCCAAAAGATCTAGATTACCAAGGTCTCGGACTTCAAAATTATCGAGTAGGGAAGAATTTTTGCTCATGATTGTGTTTTCGGTTCTCTTAAAAAACGTATTGTGTGCTAAACTGTTGCACCAAGCTAATTTTAATTTTAAGACTGGAAAAATCGCTAGCCCTGATATTTCTGCATTCCCCAAGTGCCAATGGCCCCCACGAGTAAAGCGGGCAATAAATTTTCTACTTTTATTTCGCCTAGCTGAAGGATATTTACCCCTAAACCTAAAATTAATAAACCACCAGTTGCACTAAGCATTCCGATCATTTTTTCGGTAAAAAAACTTTTAGAAAAGCCTGCTAAGACAGTTATGCCTCCTTGAAAAATCAACATCGGTACAATTGAAAATAATACGCCAATCCCATAAGTAGAAGCTAGCGCAATAGAGGTAATTCCATCCAATAAAGACTTGGCCAATAATAATTCTCTTTTCCCTGATACCCCTTCTTCTATGGCTCCAACAATCGTCATCGAACCAATACAGAAAATCAAAAAAGTGGTCACCAATCCCTCCGTAAAATTATCTCCTTCGATACTAAACAAAACCTTGATGGCATCCCCCGCATTTTGAAAAAACTCATCGAGGTGTACGCCTTGTCCAATGATTCCTCCGAGGAGCATACTAAAAATAAGCACCAATAAATAGCCTTCTGGTACTTTCTGACTCATCAGTACACCAATGAGCAATACACAAAGCCCAATGGCCTGAAATACGATCTCCTTTATTTCCTCGGGGAAACTTTGCTGTAAAGCTAAACCAATCAAACTACCAATTACGACAGTAGTCATATTGACAAAAGTACCAAGTGGGAGTTTACTGCTTATTGAGATAGGCTGTGGCATTTATTTTAAAAGTCAAGAATAGACTAGTGTAAGTTCATTGCGAATAAACAAAAAAAGTCCCGACTTAATAAGCCAGGACTACTTTTATTTTATCTAATAACTTCTAAAGAGAAGTTATCGGCATAAGAAATTTAGAATTGCGCTTCAATTTTCTGTAAAAGCGCTTGTTTGGTGGTTACACCAACGTGCTTATCAACTACTTCTCCATTTTTAAAAATCAAGATAGTAGGAATGCTTCTAACGCCATATTCCGTAGAAACGTTAGGGTTGGTATCAACATTAACTTTACCAATTTTGGCTTTGCCTTCCAAGTCGGAAGCCAATTCGTCAATAATAGGAGTAATCATTTTACAAGGACCACACCATTCTGCCCAAAAGTCGACTACTGATATAGTATCGTTTTCTAAAGCTTCAGTTTGAAAGTTTGCGTCTGTGAATTCGAAAGCCATGATAGCAATTGTATTAGTTATAGAAATTAGAATTATTGGTGTCAAAGATAGGAGTAATTTTCCGTATGTCTGACATTTATATACATTATACTAAATGAGATTTAGATCAAAATGTTGCAGGAAAATTACATTTCTTTTGATCTTACTGCATTTGGATAGAGCTTTAGGTAATCCTTAATAAATTAAGCGAATAGATTATAGCGATTAAAAATCAATAAAAAAGTTAAAACCTATTGACAAACAAAAAACAGTAAAATACTTTAAATCCCTAATTACCAGATACTTAAAACAATTTACTTCAATTATTAATACACACTACAGTGTAAAAGGTTGAAGTAAAGCCATTAATTCTTCCTTACGGAAAGCCTTTTGATAAAATAGCCGAATTCCTTCTGATTGATTGAGCAAAACAATCGCGGGCAATTCTCCGGACCAATTCCCTTGAATACTAGAAGACCAATTATAAAGACTATCCGTTTGTAAAAGATAGCAATCATTGATCAGACCTTGTGCTCGGATGCTTGCATTGATTTGCGGGAGCGTTTCCAGATCATCTACATTGACATGACGAATTTGTAGTACCGTTTCTCCAAGATCAGATTGCACTTGCTCTAATAAGCGATTATTGGCAGGACATTCTTTGCAGTCGAAGCTCCAGAAATTGATCAGGGATAAACCATCAGTCAAGCTATCCATCATATTGGTCAGACTATCCATGCTAATCAAAGATACTTCGCGTCCTGAAGCCGTTTGCAATTTCTGTTGATCCTCCAGTGATAATTCTTCTTCTGGCAAACTTTTTCCATGAGGAAGAGCCGTTTCAAATGGATCGGATATCTTACTTTTGTCTTTCTTTTTCTCCGTAGAACAAGAGAAAATAAAAAGAAAAGCTATAAAGCAAGAATACCAAAGGTATTTCATAAGTCAATTTTTATTTTACTTTACGTTTATAGAGTACTTGTTTACTATAAGGTAGGCTTACCTTGATTAGAAAGATTCTCATGTTCAATTTAATGTCGATTTAACTTTGGACATTTTATAGATTTAAAAATTTCTGCCTATAGGTAAGCACTTCATTCTCTAATAACTTTTAGTATAAACTCGTTAGATAGTTTTGTGTATGCAAGGTAAGTAAGAGACGCGACAATATTTGTTTCTTAGCAATAAATATATGCTCAACCAATACCGTGTTATATTTATTGCTAAAAAAGAAGGAAAAACCAATTCAGACCTAAAAAAAGCAAAATGACTAAAAAAAGAAAGCGACAATTCATTTGGATCGGACTTGGCTTATTATCCGTGATCTCTCGAGTAGTCTTGGGACTAAATCCTAATGTTATTGAAGCCTATTATAGTCGTACCTTATTTCCCTTTATTCGGGTCCTGATAGATTATACCAGCGCCTTATTGCCTTTTCCTGTTATCCTTTTATTTATTGTTTTTGTAGTATTTCGTTTGGTAAATGGATTGAATACTTTGTGGAAAAACAAAAGTTGGTCTATTTGGGAAAAAGTAGGAAATGGTATTTTAGGTTTACTCTCTTTTCTTGGTGGGATTACCTTTTTCTTCCTTCTTCTTTGGGGCTTTAATTATGGAAGGGTTCCTATTGAAGATCAATTAGATTTGGACTTAAAGGCACTAACTTATGAAGAACTGGAAGGGGAGCTAAATAAAATGACTAGAATTCTTGAATCTACGAGAAGTAAAATCCCGGGGAGCACCTTGGCAGCGCTTGGAGAAGAAAATAGTCCCGCAGATTTAGAAACAAATTTAAGAGCATTGGTTGAAAACACCATGGAGTCCTTGGGATATCCCATTACTGGGAGAGTGCAAGCTAGGATTCTCCGACCAGCTGGTGTTTTACTACGCATCAGTACCTCTGGATTTTATTTTCCTTGGACAGGGGAGAGTCATGTCGATTCAGGATTACATCCTATCCAATTGCCTTCTGTTTTAGCACATGAATTGGTCCATGGCTATGGTATTACGGATGAAGGAACTTGTAATTTCATTGCCTACCTAGCTTGTTCTAGTTCCAAGGACCCTTTCATTCGCTATGCAGGCCAATTTGGCTATTGGCGCTATCTAAGAGGTAGTTTAAACCGGTTTGATCAGGAGGCCTTTGCCCTTTATCAAGAAAACCTTGCACCAGAACTTACTGCTGATATTGATGCGGTCCGCAAGCAAATGGATTTATTCCCGGATATCCTCCCCAAAGTTCGGAATTTAACTTATGAGACTTATCTCAAAGCACAAGGTATTTCTGAGGGAATAAAAAATTATCGCCGAATTGTGCTCTTGGTATATGCTTTTGAACGAAAAGGCAAAAACTCTTAGGGAGATAAAATGCTAAACGGTTTTACAATGGTAGAAACCTTAAACTTATTTCTTAGGCTCTCAAAATCCCTCAATTTAGAAAAGGGCTGAATAAACATTGAAAAAAATCAATATTTTTTTATGAATTTTTCTAGTATAATCAACTGACTATCAATCACTTATAAAATCCACCTCAAAAATAGAAGTTTAGGTTTTATGGAATTTAGCCTACCCATGCGTCTATGTATTGATTTTATTTTTCTGGAACACCGGATTTCAGGGAATACTAATCTTTTGAGTCTACATTTGCGGTGAAAATCCCAAAGTGAGCATTGGCCAGGCCATGCCAAAAATCACTGAAATGGGAGAGAAGCCGGCGGCGGCGGCTTGGGTGGGATTCCCACCCTCTGCCCATTCTACACCTTCCTTCAAAATCCGTACAATTCTCATTTTAAGTACTTTTTAACTTTTAGAATCTGCATTGCTTGATAGAAATGTATAACTTGGCTGAAGAAGTAATTTGCATAATATCTCGCCGAACTAAGGTATTTTTCAAACCAATCCTAAAATACCCCTTTGGCCCCTAGGAAGACTTCGTCTCAAAACTAAAACA
>CAYQRA010000492.1:0-5589 GCA_964419315.1 uncultured Saprospiraceae bacterium
GAGAAAGAGTGACCATTTTAATGTGGGATTTTGGCTCCGTACCTGCTGGATTTACCCATGATGGAAATCGCCCGAGAGTAGAAGGATATATGCTTCCGGTCGATTATAATGGCGATACCGTTCGAGTAAATGATCAGGTTTATAATTGCGCTTACCTTACGGGAAAAAATGGATTGGACTCCCTCAGTGATGAGGAATGTGCTTTTGTAACCGTAAGAGCAGCCAGAGTACCTTCCGTATATTTAAACAAAACCAACTGGAATACTAACAGACGGATTGGTGAAAGTTTTAATTATAATTTTACGGTCAGAAATAATGGAGGAACCCCTCTTGATAGCTTCGTACTCGTAGATACGCTTCCAGTAGAAATGGATGTTGAATACCTACGTCCAGGACTATGGAATAATGCACCCAATACAGATTTTTACATCCGTTATCAAACCAACTTAAATACCACCTGGCGCGATTTTCCGAATGCTCCTTTTGATGGAACGGATAATTCGAATCAGTTGGTTGATTCTTTATACCTGACACCAGGGGAATATGTTACTATTCTGCAATGGGATT
This sequence comes from uncultured Saprospiraceae bacterium, assembly GCA_964419315.1. GTDB lineage: Bacteria > Bacteroidota > Bacteroidia > Chitinophagales > Saprospiraceae > CALLVY01. Next base: position 568 of record CAYQRA010000492.1, read on the forward strand.
TTGGTGAGGTCCCCTTTGGTTTTAGAAATACCAGTCAACCTAGAATTTATGGAAGACTACTAGAAGTGGATAGAAATGGAAACGAGGTCAAGGGAGATACCTTGTTTACCAATTGTGCTGATTTGACGGGTGTTTTTAAGGGAGTACAAGCTTTTGATTCGGACTGTGAAAATATCGAGACAAGGTGGAAGTTTTTACAATCAGATCCACACAAGCAAATCGTAACGGCTTCGTCTGGCAACCAATTTACCGACGGCCCCTATGCTCCCGGCGATACAGTAGAATACGAAATTAAAATTGAAAATGATGGTAGTTCTCAATTGTCGATGCCAGACCCCATTGCCATGGATTTGCTACCCAATAAACTAACTTATATTCCGGGTTCTTGGGCCATTACAAACAATCCCTCGGGAGCCCCCAATCCGATCTTTGAACAGATTCCAAATTATGCAGGGACAGGACAAACGCTTTTGCGTTGGTCTTGGTCGGGGCCCGCTACTTTTGATCTACCTAGGACAGAAACGATTAGGATTAGATTTAAAGTGGTGATCGCTGCGAATGTATATGCTGGAGAAACGATTACCAACGAGTTTTTCCAAGTCTCCAATTATCCAGGAGAAGATTGTGATGAACAATCTTTTGTAGACATTTATGACTTGGACGGAGATGGAGATATCACTGATATTATTTGCCACGATAATAACCCCACAGAAATTTACATTGGTAGTTCTGCTTCCATTCAATCTGAGAAATTAGTAAAAGGACAAAGAGATACAGAGTACTCCAAATTCCCAGCTGTTGGTCAAACGACCCCTGGTGGAATTGCGGATTATCAACTGTTTGTAAAAAATACTGGAACAATTCCCATGGATGAAATCATCGTGGTAGATATCCTACCTTATGTTGGAGATGAAGGAGTGATCAATCCTTTTCCACGCTACTCCAGATGGCGACCCAATTTGGCGGGACCAGTAACTGCGCCTCCGGGAATAACCGTTTATTATTCCACCTCCGAAAATCCATGTAGAAGCACCGAAGGTATCGTGCCATCCGGCCCAGCAGGATGTGATCCTCCGGGATGGACAACTGCACCTCCAACGGACATCACTTCTGTTCAATCGCTGAAGTTTGATTTTGGAACTACCGTATTGGAGCCCGGCGACGAGTTACTCTTGGAGTGGCCGATGAGGGCACCTGTAAATGCATTGGATGGAATTGGCTTTCAGCCAGATTCCATTGCTTGGAATTCTTTTGGATACATTGCCTCTCGTACCGATAATGGAAGTACTTTGGTTCCCTCTGAGCCGGTAAAAGTTGGGATCAAAATTGAAACTTTAGTGCCCGGAGTTTATGGAGATTTTGTTTGGTTGGATGTCAATAAAAATGGGATTCAAAATTTTGGAGAACCCGGCCTTGATGGAATTAGAGTGGAACTCTATGAAGATAATGGAGATGGGTTGACAGACCCCGCTACCGATAATTTTATAGGCTGGACGCTGACGGCGAATGGCGGTCTATATCTATTTTCTGATTTGCCAACAGGCGATTATTATGCGGTGTACTACAAGCCTTTTGCCTATGAACTTTCTCCAACCGATTCTGGGGTAGATGATGCCATAGATTCAGATGGAATATTTGGAACCTACTTTGGGTTTCCTTTAGCCTTTGCACCAGTGACCACTATTGACTCTACCCAATTATACCTTGATTGGGATATGGGTTTTTATCCTTCCGTGAATGCTTCTGTGGGGGATTATGTTTGGAATGATGTCAATGCAAATGGCATTCAAGATGAACCGCTTTCTGATGGAATCAATGGAATTACAGTCAACCTTTATGACAATGCCAATCCTTCGGTCATCTATGCAAGCACCACTACGCAAAACGATCCAAGTGGCAATCCAGGCTTTTATTTCTTTGATGCTATTCCAACTCAAAATTATTTTGTAGAATTCGAGTTACCACTCTTTGCATCTTTTACTACACAAGGACCTAATGGCAGCACTGATCCTGAAGATTCTGATGTGGATGTGTTGACTGGACGAACAGAAGTTTTTAATTCGGTGGCTGGAATTTATGATGATACTTGGGATGCAGGTTTGATTCTGCCAAGTGGCAATTTGACACTGGGGAATAAGGTTTGGTACGAAACAGATAATGATGGAATTTATGAATCCGCCAATGGTGAATTGGGAATCAATGGGGTAAGAGTCAATCTTTATGTAGATATCGATTCTGATAATATTTATACCCCGGGAACAGACGTTTATTTCAAAACAACCACGACTTATACCAGCGGCGGATTGGCTGGAAATTACCTGTTTACTGATTTACCAGAAGCAGATTATATTGTACAGATTGATCCCATTAATTTCTTGCCGAGTGGAAATTTATACAATTGGATTAGTACGACGGGAAATGGAATTGCCCCAGACCCCGATGGTAACCTCAATCATGATGATAACGGAGAGCCCATTAGCGGTCATGGAGTAGTAAGTCAGGCCATCACCTTAAGCGAAGGAGGAGAACCCACCAATGATGGTGACAGTAATTTGGATACCAATCTTTCTCTTGATTTTGGATTTACCAATCCTTGTGAGGTATCCATTGATGCCCTTGCCACCGGATCTTGTAGTGCTGACGCTTGTGAAATAGAAATAGAAGTTGACCTCAGTTGGAATAGCCCACCGAGCGGAACATTATTGAGTCTCAGCGTTGGAGATAGTTTAGTTATAATAGATCCGGCAGTACTAAGTTCTCCTCAAACCATTCGGGTGAACATTCCGAATGATGGCAGTATGACTAATGATACTATTATTTTTAGCAGTAGCCTAGCTGCTTGTGTAGATACCACCATTTTTGTGATTCCTCAAGATACGGAAGCGCCGACTTTTACCGCTCCGGCAGATACGATAATCAATTGCCATTTGAATATTACAGATTTGAATATCACGGGGCAAGTTCTAAACGTCTCGGACAATTGTGGAATTAGGGATACTAGTTTTGTCGATGATTTTAGTTTGATGAATGATTGTGGAGGAAGTATTAGACGGACTTGGACCATCACGGACCACTGTGGAAATTCAACTGATCATGATCAGATTATCACTCAAATCGATAGTATTGCTCCAGCTTTTTTAAGTTCGAGTCTTGCTGATACACTCATCAATAATTGTGATACTGTCCCCAATCCCATTATGCTAAACGCCTCCGATAATTGTGATACAGATGTAGCTATAAATTATAAAGAAACAATTATCTATCATCCTAGTTCGAATTGGAAAGGTACCGTCTCTTGTGGTATCTTATACTCCGTTGCGGATGTCATCTGCGATGATAGAGGCACTTCTGGAACAGGGGACGATACCATGACTTTTAATCTTACGGTTATTGGAAAAAATGGAGGATCCAATTGGTCCACTGTAATCGATGGTAATCCGGTTTCTGGAGAATATTATCAGGTTTATCACTTGGGACCTTATTCCGCTTCTGGAACACTTAGTTTTGCAATTCAAGATCAATCTACTCCTGTCTGTACCGCTAATGTGACGATTAATTTGAGTGCTTGTGAATAATTTTAGAATTATTTGATAATTTTCTATAGTAGCAAAAATCCTGTCACATTTTTTTTATTCCTAATCGGAATAAACCTCGCCATCAAAGGTTTTTAGTGTTTTTTTTATATATAAAATTTTATATTTCAACTTAAAAGCTAAGTCACAAAAGTTATTATTCACTATTTGATAATAATTAAGGTAACTGGCTAGTCTGATACAATATATAAATGAATAAAATATGTGTTTATTGTATTTGTAGCCCTGTTTTTTATTCATTGGTATAGTTATTGTCCTTTGACCAATTAGGTATTTTAAAAGTTAGGAGATTTTATTTTTTGTGACACATATTCCATTCCCAAAAAGAAAGGGCCTGTTGTCATTTAAATTTCTAAACAATTAAACAAAACACTTTGAAGACAAAGACTTACCGAGTAAATGCATAGAATATTTACAAACAACGTTCAAAAATCCCTCAAAAAATTAGGAACTTGGAATAACTTTCCATTTTCCCTTTTCTTGTCTTGGGTTAAAGGCGTAGGCACCAACGTCCTTTTTATTTTCCTCTTTTTCATCGCTTCTCCTTTTTCAAATGCAAACGAATCAAGTCTTGCTCCTATAAATTATCACGTGTTCAATCTTGAATGTGATAACAATACAACTCCAAACGATCCTTCTGACGATACTTTTACCTTCTCTCTGATTACATCTAATACTGGTTCTACTTCGGGTTGGAACACAACCATCAATACTGTTCCTGTTTCAGGAAACTACGATCAAGTTTATAACCTAGGACCTTATCCTATCTCCGCAGGAAATATAAGTTTTACGCTAGTTGATCAAATAGACCTTACAAGTTCTGGAAATGTAATTGTGGTTCCTCCTTCAACTTGTTCGGATACCTGTAAGACTTATACCATCGTTAGAACTTGGACCGCAACAGATGATTGTGACAACAGTGCGGTTGAAAATCAAATTGTAGAAGTTCAAGATACCACTGCTCCAAGTATAATTATTCCCGCATCACCTCTTTCTATTTCTTGCGATGGTGCAGGTAATTATACCGCTTTAGAAAATTGGATTAATAATAATGGAGGAGCATCAGCTACTGATTTATGTAACGTGGTAAATTGGACCAATAATTTTTCTGCTTTACCTACAGGATGCAGTACAACTGGAACTATTACGGTTACCTTTACGGCCTCAGATGCCTGTGGAAATTCAAGTCAAACGACTGCTGATTTTTCTATAACAGATACCTCTCCTCCTTCCTTTACATCAGGAATACCAAGTGATATTCTAGTCGATTGTGATGCAATCCCTACACCACCAAATATTGCTACAGATATAAATGCGGTAGATGTTTGTGATTCTCTCGCAGATCTAACGATCACGTTCAATGAAACAAGCACACAAACAAGCAGCGGTTTATGTAGTGATAATAATTACAGCATCCGTCGGGTATGGT
>CAYQRA010000493.1:0-5568 GCA_964419315.1 uncultured Saprospiraceae bacterium
ATCCTAGTTCCTTTTAATGCTCTTTATCACAATCCGAATCAGACCAATCGTCAAACTAAAAGGAAGCACGTAAGGCAGTACTAGAGAACATTCTGTAACAATTGATCACTTAGATGTTTTCAATTTCCCTTCAAAGCCACCTAGCAAATCACTATGATCATAGCAAATATTACTCCGCATATTTACTGAGATTAACCAGCCTATTCTCCGCAATCTAGATTCTTTGGCTTTATTTTCCCTCTACTGTTTAGCATATCGAACGAGGAGGTCCATTAGGAAAATCATGAATTAATCTCACCCAGGCCTCCCCCCCCATCCCCAACAATTTCGACGATAGAAAAAGCAATTCCATAGAATTTTTATCGCATTAGATAATTCTAAAGATTAAATTCCAATTACATTATTCACGAAACCACCATTCATGATAGAAGCCATTTTGCACGGAATATTTGAATTTTTAACGGAAGTGGTGCTCCACGGTTTTGCAAAGCTGATGCGATGGGTGGGAGCCTTCGTATATAGTGCTTTTTCTCTATTTCGAAAGACGCCAGGACATTATTACCAGACGGAAGACTTTGACTTCAAAGTCATACTATTTTGGACAGGAATTATTTTCCTTTCGCTTATAATTGGGCTAAGCTATAAAACGATCTACTAAAATTTGTATACCCCATTTAGTACTTAAGACTTATCCACTCCTCCAAACAAATCCCGCTTAGTCCGCTCAAAAATTGCTACAAAAGGCATATACAGATTCTTTACAAAAGAATCATAGAAGACCTCATTTTCTTTTCCGATACCAAAAGTAAGTTTCTTGATAGATTTGGAGATCACCAGGGTGCCAAACAACCAATCCCAGATGGCCAATTTGGAGCCCATATTTTTGTTGTAGTGAGCGGGATTATCGCTGTGGTGAATTTGGTGTTGGAAAGGGCTGAGAAAAATATATTCGAGGAAGCTGAAATATTTTAATTGGACATGAGAGTGCCGAAGGTTGGCACCGAAGAATAAAAAGGCAAAGCTAAAAACATTGGCGCCGAGAAAGAGAAGTTTGTCTACTTGATGGTAAGAAAAATAATCAAATATCCCCATTAGGAGGCCGAAGACCACAGTGGCTCTGATATTGTTGATAATCAATTCGATGGGGTGTATCCGATATTGGGTGATGGGATTGAGTGTGGTCGCAGAATGATGGATTTTATGAAACTCCCAAAGGAATTCAAATTTATGAAATAAAGCATGGACGATGTAAACCGTAAAATCTCCAATGATGGTCAGCGCAATCGTATACCCAAGAATGGTTTGGAAAGAAGATAAGGAAAAGGTGGAGGCTCCAAAATTGACAATCAAAAACTCCGTGGTTCGAAAGGATAGATAAAAGCCAAAAATCAAATAAGGCCCGATTAGAAATACTTTGACGAAGCTATTGAAAAAAACGAAGTGATAGTCTACAAAAGCAGAATCACTCAACCAAATCTTTTTGGGAAATAAATACTTAAAAAATCCAAACTTATAATTGGATCTTCGATAGACATAATAGGCCAGCGCCATAGAAGAAAGCAAATACAAAATGTGAATTCTTTTTCCCGTATTCATCAAATAAGAAACTGGCAATTTAATGGCCTCCAATACCATATCAAATATTTCAGGTAAAGTCATAATTAGAATATTTTAAGTATCTAAATACTACATTAAATGAAAAAAACCGACACAAAGTTTGCACTTTGTGTCAGGCTAACAAATCCAATTTCTATTTGGCTATATCAACATACTGAGATCTACTTACTTGGACTTATTTATGTCCATAAGTCCAAGTAAGTGATTTTATAGGCTATTAGATTTTCAGCTGTACTGCTAAATAAAAAGTTCTTGGAACGGAAGGGATTATACCAGGCCCCGGATAACCCGTAGCTCGTCTGGTAAAGTACCAAGCATTTCCGATGTTATTACTTCCCGTTTCAAATCTAAACTTATTCCACTTATAGCTAAGGGATAAATCCATTATCTGGTAAGCAGGTATCGTACCTCGAATACCACTTTGATCATCTTCTGGATCTTGCAGGGCATTGGAAGCATCCGTAAATTGTCTGGTCAAAAAGGTATGTTGGAAACTTCCATTGAAATTTTTGTACCCAAACTTTAGTCCCGTTTTGATATTCCAGTCTGGAATAAATTCTACTTCATTGCCAACGACACCAGGAATATCAGAGCGAATATATTCGGATTGGGTAAAAGCAACATTGGTAAAAGCACTGAGTCTAATTTCTTGCTTATGCGCAAAAAAAGTATTTCTCAAATTCCAATCTACTAAACTTTCAAAACCAAACATCATGGCATCTCCAAGGTTCCCTCTGAATCGAACGATCTTACTCGTTTCCACTCCTAGGGCATTGACTTCCGGCTTTAGTACTTCTCCAAGTCGGTCGGCATATAATAATCCATAAACTCCGAAGTCAACATTAAGGTATTGGCCAACTTTACTCCTTAAACCAAGATCCGCAGTAAAGCCACTTTCATCAGAGATATCAGGGTCAATTTGGTAAGAAGGATTGGTAATTCGAATATCAGAAAAAGTAACCGATCGATAGTTTTGAGAAATATTACCGACCACCTCAAAGTTTTCACTTTCTTTATAGGAAAGTCCAACGCCTAAGAGCAAAAAGCGTCTGTCAAAAACACGATTATCCGTAAGTAGATTATCTACCAAAACTTCTCCCGTTCTATCAAAAAGTAATCTTCTGTAATCTCCTTCCGATTCCGTTCTGATGTACTCAAATCGCCATCCGGGAGTAATCGAAAATTTATCCGTAAGGTTAAAGATATTCTCTCCAAAAAGTGTCAAGTTAAGATTTGGATAAACAAAACTAGACTGATCAGGATAGACATCCGTGAAACTATCGTCTATGAAAAAATCAGGCCCCAGACCATTCGTACCCGGCCCTTGATCTGCTGTATTTTTGGATTGGTAATATTTGGCACCGATCAAGAAAACGTTATAGGTTTTACCTAGGTTATACCTGGTTAGGTAACGCATTTCTGTTCCCCAGTTTCTAAATTTACCAACGATCAAATCTCGTGGATCTGATAATTCATCCACCACAGATACTTTGTGATTACGAATCCCTAATGCTTTTCGATGCGCATTTAAGCCAAATACATTGGCGGTAAAATCGGTCTTAGCAGAAAACTTATGAGAAAACTTTAGGCAGGCCAAATTCCAATTTACATCAAACCAATTTCTTTCTCGGTTGCTAAAATCTCGATCCGTGTAAAATAAGAAATCCGTAAGTCCACCGGGTTGTTTCGCCAGATAATCTAGAAAGGTCAACTCCAGACTAAGCTTGGTGTTTTCGCTAAAAGCATAGCGAAGATCTGCATAGGCATTAAAGGCTTCAAACTCTGAGTTGGGGCGGAAGCCATCCCCGCGTTTGTAGTTAAAATAAGTGTAATAACTAAATTTTTTGACCGTACCAGAGATACTGTTAAAAGAAGTGAACAAAGCATTGGAGGCAATGGCCTGCCGAGTAGTCACTTCTACTTTTTTATCTTCAACAGGAGCTCTAAATTTAAAATTAATCAGTCCTCCAAATTGAGTTCCATACTGCAAAGATGCCGCACCACGGATCACCTGAATTTCTGCTAAAGCTTCTGCTGGTGGCGAATAATAACTTTCTGGATAGCCCAACACATCTGCGCTGATGTCGTATCCATTTTGACGGGTATTGAAATTAGCAGACCGATTGGGATCCATCCCTCGTCCACCAACATTGAGCTGGAGACCACCATCACCATTTTCATAAATATTTAAACCAGAGACCTGACTGTAAATCTGACGGGCATTATTCGAGGCTAGATTGGCATTGATATTGGCCAACAAAATAACTTCTGTTTTCTTTCCTGCATTGATGGTCGTTAATTCTACATCTCGCAATTTTCGGAGTCCTCGTTCTCCTTTTTTAACCTTGACCTCAACGGTTTCGAGATCAAAACCAAACTCCACCATTTTAATCATCAGATCCACATTTTCAGTTCCAACCTGAATGGTGTCTAGGTATTCTCTATACTCATCGGCCACAGCATAAATTCTGTAAGATCCTGATTTTACCGCAGGAAATGAAAAATTGCCATCCTCATCCGATGTAGTTCTAAGGTCTACCCCTAATCCCAAGAGAAGAAGGTTAGCTTCCTCGATAACATCGTTATCGGCAGCATCCAATATAACTCCTGATACAGTACTTTGAGCCCAGGAGGAAACAAAACCCACTGCAATCAAAAGAACGATTAAACTTATTTTTTTAATTTTCATTATAGTCTAGATTATCAACATTCAAAAAATGGTTTTTTATTTCAAGTTCAATGTAGGATTATTCCTTATTGCGCTCCATTCAAGGAGCCAAACACTTTGGTCTAATTAAGATTAATCGCCGCCACCACAACGATCAGCAATGCCATAAAGCTGAGATATTTTCATGGCCCATAACATCTCGGTTTTAATTAAATATGAGTTAAGTTGTAGCTCGGTATAAACATCAAGCATAAGGGAATTTTCGTTTCTAAAATCCGAGGCAAAATCATCACTTAGTTTGTTGATCCCTGTTCTGGCATTATCAAACCTAGTATTAATCAAGTCACTTAATTTTTCTCCATCTTTTTGGGCATCCAAAAAATCAAGATAATGGTACAGACTTATGTCTCGCTCTTCAAAAGAACCTTTAAAGGGTACACCGTTATAAAAATCCTGTGCAGCATCTAGCGCTTCTAAAAGCAAAATTTTAGAAATGTCTCTTCGGTATAGTGCTTCCATGTTCTCCACGGTTACCGCATCATCAAAAACAAGAAAAGAATGACCAGAAGGGATACCGACTTTATTTCTACGTAGGTCCCGTTCTACACTATAGGAAAAGTCATTAACGACTCGGTCTACAGAAGAATTAATACCATTACCATCATTGGCGATGAATTTATCTCTGTACTCACCAAGCCAAGTCTTGAGCACCTCATCAGAAACAACTTGAATTAGCTTAGTTAGCTCAAAAAGGTATTGTCTGTATTTATCAGCATTCTCATTTGTGGTATAAAAGGACAGAATATCATCATCTGTGTTGGCTAGGCCATAGAGCATATAATCCAAAGCAGGATATCCTTGAACGGATCGGTTTTCCCGTTGCGAGAAATCATAAGATTCCAACTCCAATAGGGCATTTATCCTTTCCGTATCCGTCGGATAATTATTCATGTTGGAATAGAAGGGTTCAATATCACAATCAACCACAATACTACTGCCTTCGAGAACAAAGAAAGGTACATTTTGCCATGCTTTATAGGACTCGAACCATGCCGTTCTCAGTGCTTCCAAATTGGCTAGGGTCGGGGTGTCCAAGAAAGCCTGAGAATGAGTGTGCAAGGAAATAGCGCTAGCATTATAGGCTTTATGTGCAGGGATGATAATATGATCCGCCCAATTTTCGAGCATCGCACTGCGGTCAAAGTCATCATCCGTTGGAGGAGGAACGATGGCTTCGTTCCGGCAACTGACGATAACAGCGACTACAAGTAGGGCGAATAGTA
>CAYQRA010000494.1:0-514 GCA_964419315.1 uncultured Saprospiraceae bacterium
GAGCAGGTGTGGAGCGATTTGGAGAACGAGAGACTGCCTTGGTTCATGTGAGTGATATTTATGCCACAATATTGGAAATGGCAGGAGGAGATTTGCCAGGAGGCAAATACAATAGTTTGAGTTTTGATCATTTGTTGCGCGACGAAGATGGCCCCACCCGAGATTATAATTATACCGAGATCTCCGATCAAGGAATGGAAACTTGGGCGATCCGTGGTCCCCAATACAAGTTGATCGAAAACGAAAGTGGGCAGCAAGAATTTTATGACCTGCTTAATGATTCTTTGGAATTTAATGATCTTTTACTCAGCACCTTGACGGAAGATCAGCAATTGATCAAATTGGATTTGGAAGCGGAAGCGATGCAGATCAGAAGCAATTGGTCTTGCCGAGATTATATCCAGAATGGGATAGAAGAAGGGATCGATTGTGGGGGTGATCAATGTGATCCTTGTATCGTGGGGGAGTCGAATCCACTAGAGGAAGTGGAAACGATTGCTTTGTGGCCTAATCC
>CAYQRA010000494.1:524-5555 GCA_964419315.1 uncultured Saprospiraceae bacterium
TCCCCGGTCTCGATGGCGTTGAAGTCATATCCGGTGGACCAGCGTTTGGTGGAGCCTTCTGTCCGGAACGTGAAAACGATTGCTTTGTGGCCTAATCCCAATGAAGGGCGATTTGCCATTCGATCAGATCGTGCCAAGATTGAATCCATTCGCATTTATAATGCTTTGGGAGAATTACTTTTTATCCAAACAGGAATTCATCAGCGAGAAACACAAATAGATATCAACAGACTTGATCCACAGGTTTGTTTTGTGGAGGTAGAGACGGGGGAGCGGGTGGAGATATTGCGAATGGTGAAATTGTAAATTTGTTTGGTGGGAATAGAGTGGATTATTTTATACTTGGTTGATAAAGGCATTAAGTTATCAACGGCTTTCCGCCTGTTGTTTGGATAGTGCAATAGGCGGATTTTAGATACTTTCTATCATCTCCCAAAAATGTACTAACTTTGATGAAAGCTAATTGAGAACTTCTACCTATAACCATCGCAAAACACCTCCATGAGAACCATAAAAAAATGCCTCTCTCTATCTTTCCTCTTCTTCCTTTTCGCCTGTTCCAATGATTCTGTCCATCAGGAAACAGTAGCCAATGGTGCCGGAGAAACACCAGCAGTACTTAGCGATAATTATAGTGCCAGTGATATTTTAGAGACTAAATCATTGAGGCAAAAAAGCTATAGGGACATCGTGAAAAAATTATACCTAGAAGCAGTAAGAAAGAATGAAAAGCTAAAAGAGTTAAACGAGGGAATCGAACAAATACGAAAAGAGCAATACGAAGTCTTGGGCCCCTTAAATTCCTATCAACAGACCAACGAAGAGTACTGGAATACGGCAGATGCTTATGTCAATTCGATTCAAGATTCCTTGCAGAAAATGAGGATGCAGACTTTTTTTAAGGATTTTAAAAAATCTTATGCTGACCAAATATTCACTCATGAAAAGATGAATACCGCGCTCCAAGCAAGAGCCACTGATTTGGAAAGTCAATTATTGATGCTCCAATTAATGGTCTCTGCGGATATGATGAAGAATTATCAGAAAAATGAATTGCCAGCGATTGGTCCCTTGGAAGAATTAGTAGAAGATTACGATGTCTTAATCCAATCCACTAAAGATTTTTACGAAAAGAAATAAACCTTTGATAATTATTGTACCTTCTCTAAGAGTCCATGTAGTTTTGCGTACTGCAATAGCAGAATGGTTTTGCCATCTTTGATGGCGCCAGTAGCGATCATTTCATAAGCTTCGGTAAAAGGCAATTCCAGTACTTCGATGTTTTCTTGCTCCTCGGCCAATCCACCTCCTTCACTGATTTTCATCTGCTCATCGTATTCCGCCACAAAGAAGTGAACAATCTCGGTAACCGACCCCGGCGACATATAGGCTTCAAATATCTTCCGCACTTTCGAAACCTGATAGCCCGTCTCTTCTATCGCCTCTTTTCGAATACAATCTTCCGCATTGTCTTGCTCCAAAATCCCTGCACAACTTTCGATCAGCATCCCATCCTCATTGCCATTGATATAGCTAGGAATTCTAAACTGTCGCGTCAAGATAACCTTGCCCTTGTTGGGATTGTATAAAAGGATGGTCGCTCCATTTCCACGGTCGTAAGCTTCGCGAGCATGAGTTTCCCATTCGCCGTTTTCTTTTTGATAATCGTAGGTGATTTTTTGTAGGGTATACCAGTTGTCAGAAAGAACTTCTGTTGCTTTTATTTTGATTCGATCGTTGTTCATTGATTACTTTTATTTGTTATGGAGTTCGGTATTAATTTAAAAAACAAAAATTCAAAAGGAGAATAGGTGCTTTTTATAGATAATGTTAACTTGGAGGAAACTTTTTTGGTTTTTTTAAGCTTGTCTAGTTATGGTTTAATTCATGAACCATGATAATGAATTTTTTGGACTTTTAAATATTCTGAATTATGATTGATGGACTTGTTTATAAAGATTCTTTTTACAAAGAGCCGAATGCTTTGTTTGCTAAATTATTAGAAAGGGTCGCTTGGGATGAAAGGATGAAAGCACGGAAGACCGCGAGCTTTGGCGTTGCTTATAATTATTCACAGATCAGCTATCCGCATCAAGAAATGTTGCCAGAATTAGTGGCCATTAAGCAAACGATTCGTGAAGTGCTGGGTTTTGAACCAAATAATTGTTTGATCAATTTATACGAAGATGGCCAAGCAAAAATGGGTTATCATTCTGATCAAACCGATATCTTGGTAGCAGATACCGGAATTGCGATTTTGAGTCTTGGGTCAACTAGGATTTTGAGGTTTAGAAGAATTGCGGATAAAGCGGATAAAGTTGATCTTACCTTACCCGGAGGTTCTTTGGTTTACATGACTCAAGAGGTACAAGGTTATTGGCAGCATGCTATTCCAAAAAGTCCTACGACTTTACCAAGAATGAGTTTAACTTTTCGGAAAATGAAAACGAGTTAATCTAATAAAAACAATCCTATAAAATGGCAATTAATTATTCCTTTGGTCTTCCGCTTAAAAATAATTTTACAGAATTCGTTTCTTATAATGGATTATTTCTGCCCCACGAAATAGATCGCATCCTTGGGTTTTGGGAGGAAGAAAAAACCATAGAAGCAACAGTCGACGGAGATAAAAAATACCGAGATGATTTGAGGAAAAGCTCAGTGATGTTTATTGACCATACCCCCGAAAATGAATGGATCTATAATAAGATGGGCGGTCTAGCCATCAATTGTAATAATGAAAGGTATTGGTTTGATTTATTGGGTTTTCACCAAGAGTTGCAATTGACGAGGTATACGGAGGGTGATTTTTTTGAATGGCATTTGGATTTTGGTGCCGGAGAGATTTCTGCTCGTAAACTAAGTATGACCGTTCAACTGTCTGAATCGGACGAATATGAAGGCGGTGATTTGCAATTTATGATCAATCAAAATATCGTTACTGCTCCGCGAGAAAAAGGAACCATCATCATTTTCCCTTCTTTTATTATCCACCGGGTAACGCCGATAACCAAAGGAAAGCGACAGTCCATAGTGGGTTGGGTTTCGGGGCCTCCTTACCGTTAGTCTACAAAGAGATAACTAGCCTATGAATAGATTTGACTTTACGAAAACGGAAACCAATCTGGAAATTATTATTCATTCCAATGCTTCTGTTTTTGCAAAAACCATTTTAGCATTTTTGGCACTCCTTTCGATCATGGGTTTGATGGGAGGGATATCCAAGGTGATGCAAGATCAGGACCTAGAGTTGGTCAGTCTTGGAATTGGTTTAACTGTATTTATTATTGTTAGTATTTTTATGGTAAGATTATTTTTATGGAATTCCTTTGGGAAGGAAGTCTTGCTGTTGGAGCAAGGGCAGTTTAGTCGGTACTATGATTATAAATTATTTAAAAGTGAAGTCGAATTGGTGACGTATAAAAAACTGAAAGCAAAACCTTTTTCTGGAGAAGAAGTATCAACGAAATTTGAAGACGTAATTGATGAGGATTTGATGCAAGCCAATTGGAAAGAAGGCCGCTTGGATTTATTGCTTGATGAAGTGTCCTATGTGTCGCCCGTTAATTTAGCCAAAGCAGATTTACTAAAATTGATCCAATTGATCAGTAGTTTTAATAAAGAACGATGAAATCAAAACTTGAATTAGCAGGACGGAACATTGGAAGGATATTAAGTAGAAATGGTTATGTCACGACCTTGAATGATGACTTTGATCTCAAGGTGACGAAGCAAAAGCGAGTTAAGAAAAAAAAATCTTGGTGGATTGTTCTCTTAGTAGCTATTTTCTTTTTACTCATTTCCGCTTTTTTATTTATTATTGGAAAAACCATTACCATGATTGTTTTTCTTATTGCTTCATTGGGTACCCTGATTTATGAAAACAAAGAAGAAATCGACCGGTTTGAACATGCCAATAATTTGATAAATATCGAGGAGTTTGAAATTATAATCGAAGATAAAAACGAAAAGAGAATCAATCTTTTGGCAGAAGATATTAAGGAAATCGAAATTGTTATTTCTGATCGATTCCTGCCTCATCAAGGGCAAATATTTTTAAAAAGTGAAAACCATGAAGCCATCCCATTGGTGACCTTGGTTTCGGATGATAAAAGATATTTAGAAGACGACTTAAATAAAATTGTAGCATTTCTGCATCTTAAGATGTTTGAAGAAAGCGAGGAGGAGGAATCATAGCGTAAAAAGAAAAGTCCTTATTATCTCGGCTACCGCTAAGCGCTGCGCGCGCGATTAAAACACGAGAACATTTAATTATTGCTCACCAAAAAAACAAAAGCGTCTTTAAAATAACAATGAAACTTGAAATCAAAAGTACCTAATTTATCATCGTTTTTGTTTGATAAATAAGCGTTCGTCTATATTCCTATCAACTTGTTGTTTTGTTCTAGAGTACAAGTATCTTTTTAATAAAAAGTCTTGTAGTTTTTTTGTAATATCAGGAATAAATGCCATATTAGTTTATTGTCAAAATAAAGGGAGATCAAAATAACACTGAATTGCTTGAGGTGTATTTGATTGATTGCCTTATTGTGTTTTCCCTACCTGCAAATGTTTTTTTTCTTATTCTAAGAATATTTTATCTGGATTTTAAATTGATTCGTGTGATCAATTTAATACTACTCATATTGCCCTATACTTTAGACTGGGATTGGTGTAAAATTGACCAATCATTTCATACCCTTTATTGCTCGGTGCACTAAAAGTCGCTAGAGCTATGATAGGATTTGATTTCTTTCGGCTGAAAGAAACTAGACTCTTTTTGGGTTTGTAAAACTTAGCGTTAGCAAAGTTACAGGTATTCTATTGCCTGCACTAAAAATATTTTCTAACATTTAAATTTTATTTTTATGAAAATCCATTTGAAACTTTTACTTCCTTTTTTAATGATCTTTTGTTTGGTATTCCAAATGAATGCTCAGATTACACAGTCTCCTAATTTAGGAATTTTCAACGGAACTCCACCTTTTACAGGACTACAAGAATTTACAGCTATCGGTGAATCTGGTGGTG
>CAYQRA010000495.1:0-5515 GCA_964419315.1 uncultured Saprospiraceae bacterium
TACAAGTCGTAGACGGATCAACGTTGAGGTCTCCGACCTCAAATCCTAAGTATTCCATAGATTTCACAAAATAGAGAGTGGTGTCGATCAGGAGACCGATACTTAGATCCGCTTATTACCGGAAGGTAATAGCGAACAATCGTTCAAGATAATTTCTAATTTAATCCCGTACACTACTTAAGTTAGTGAGCAAATTAAATTAACGTTTGACGGGGCATTTGGACGTTTCGTATTCCTTACCTGCGGTGCAACTCCAAACTCCGCCGCAGGTAAAAAACTACTGCTTCTTCAAGTCCTCCCTATTCCGCACATTTTCAATCTGAGGATTACCCATAAAACTCACTTTACCCGCCAAGACTTTTTTACCCTTGCGCTGTTCCATGATCTTAATTCCTTCCCATTCTTCTCCACAATCATTGTGTAACTGTGCATTATTTAAAATCAAATGTCCACCAGGTTTGACTAGAATTTTTGCCCCCTTGGGCAAAGCCACTCGGCAGTCAATTTGTAAGCTAGCTCCCGGATGAATAATAATGTGCCCATTCAAATCCATCGCTCTTTGCCAATGGACTTGATTGCGAATATTCATATTCCAAGCGGTATCCAATTTACACCAAGTAGGGATGAGCAACTTACGTTGTCGAGAACCAATTCTGGCAAAATTATAATGGATTCTAGCCAACTGACACGGCGTCCAAGAATTTTGATTCATATTATAATCCATGACATTATTGGAGTTGAGAGAATCGCAGGTACTGCCATTTTTGGTACGGTGCCAACAATTGGGATTATTGGGGGTGTCATCGCAACCGTCATTGCCTCTCCAAGTATGTCCCAGTCCTAAGACATGACCAATCTCATGATTGATCAATCCACGAAACAACCAAGGTTTATAACCTTTAACTTCCAAAATTCCAGAGACCTTAACGGAGTTGCCTAAAGCAATTCCGGTTTGGATATGATTATAGGATCTGGATTTTACACTGTCGGGATGATGGGGGAGAACAAAAACATTGAGGATAGAATCTTGATTGACGGCGTATTTATGGATTAATGTTTTATCGGGACTATTTCTATTTCTTCCTTTGTGTACAAAATAGCAAAGGTCTTCATCATCATCATAATGGCAATAGGCGCCATTATTGCCTGGGATGTTTTTGTCTTTAATCCGTACATAGCGGTATCCGGTAGGCAAGACTTTGGTATCATTGCCGCGTGGCAAATTCATTTTTTTGTTTTTTCCCAAATCTTCATTGGCTTGAAAAACAATATCTCTGGTCCAGTTTTTCGCATTCTTACCTTGATAATTGGAGGTGCTATCCATGTTGGAAATATAATGGAAGTTGACTCGGACTTTGCGTTTTGGTAAGGCGTATTCTGGGTCGGGATTGGGGGCGTAAAAAGAACGCTCTCTGCATGCAGAAGTCGTAGCAATCTTTTTATTGTTTTCCTCTATCTCTAAATATTGGACTTCAGAAAGTAATAAATCTCTGGTCAAGTTTTGCGTTTTACACGCCAAGCAAAAGCAAAGGATAGCACCAAGGCCAATCAAGGAAAATAGTTTAGGCTTGCTAAATATCATATTGGGTGCGGAGTATTTGAATCAATTAATTTGTTTCGTCCATTACTTTAATGAGATGAGTTAATTTATACAAATCAAAGAAATGTAAATTCGGACGACTAGAGTGAAAGTTTTTTAACATAGCGGATTCTGATAAGTGACCAATTTTACCAATTGGATTGCTTAACCCTAAATTGCTAATCTTATTATAGGTGGTGAGCAGTTTGGTTTCAATGCCCATATTTTGTTTGCTGATGTGGCCGAGATTTTCAATCGCTTGTCTGCTTTTGGCCAAAAATACTTGTGTGTTTTCCAAGCCGATATGGCGAAGCGGATTGTCGATGTGACGCAGTGGAATCTGACGCCGTTTGAGTTCTAAACCAAATAGGGTGTCTTCGTGACCATATTCTCGTAGACTCTCTTCAAATTGAATGTCGAGAAATAATTTTTTGGGGATCACAAACTGACAAGTCATAAAAGAATGATAGGGAGCAGTTGCTCTTTCGCTTGCTTTTCTTTGTTCTCGACGGCTACCATAAAACCAATGAAAATAATGATCGATCGTTTGAGGAGGATTGACAGAATATTCTACCCCACCACAAAGCACTGCATTTTTATCCAAATTTTGCAAATAGGAGTGGATATAATCTGGACGAACTATCTTTGAATCACAGTCCATAAACAAGAGATAGTCATATTTCCCCATTTGGCCGAGTCGATTCCTAATTTTAGATCGACCAATATTTTTCTCCAATTCCAAATATTGCACCCCTGCTAATTGACCCAATTCTTGGTTTTTTTGGCGAAAATCAGCGCTAGAACAGTCGTCTAGGCAGATGATTTCGAAGGCCACCTTTGCTTTTACACATTGCTGTTGTAAACCATGGACGAGGGGACGAATATCAAAATTGTAAATAGGAATAAGGACGGAAAGCATAAATATTAGGTGTTTTTGTGCTTGAAACGGTCAGAACGGTAAAAAAATAATTTTTCAACGGCGCTAAATTGCGAAAACTTGCTTGGAAACCTAGGTAAAGGCATTAAAATTACCCTCCTGACGGATAGGTTTCCGACTACACGCTCTTTCAAAACGAATCGCTTTCTGAAAGGTTGCCCCCGAAACCTTAGCCAAATATAAAAAAACAGGTAAATTTTTTTAAAAACCTACTTTCAACAAAAACTGAAAGTAGCTTGGCTTGTTGTATATTTACGGATAATCGTAGGAAAAAGCTATTTTAAATCAACTGCTGAATATTCCAAACCAACTTCAGCTAATTAGAATCAAGATTTAATCGATAAATTAAATAAATGAATTCACCAACATCCATTGCTACTATCTTGAGTGATAGTACTTTAAGTCCAGCGCTAAAGAAAATCGCAGAAAAGGTACAAGCAGAAGAAAGAATTACCGAGGCAGAGGGATTATTGCTTTTTGAAGAGGGAGATATGGGCTATCTAGGTGCTTTGGCCAATCACATTCGAGAAAGAAGGCATGGAGACCGCACTTATTTCAATCGCAATTTCCATATTGAACCGACCAATGTCTGTCTATATACCTGTACTTTTTGCTCTTACAGCCGATTGATTAAGAAACGAGAAGAAGGTTGGGAGTATTCCTTGGAAGAAATCTTAGATATCGTCAAAAAATATGATGAGGAAGCAGTCACGGAGGTTCATATTGTAGGAGGCGTATTGCCCCAATATGATTTGAAGTTCTACCAAGATCTTTTCCAATCGATCAAAAAGCATCGTCCAGATTTGCATGTCAAAGCTTTGACCCCCGTAGAATATCACTATATTTTCAAAAAAGGCAAGGTTTCTTATGCCGAAGGCATGAAGCTGATGAAAGAAGCGGGTTTGGATTCGATGCCAGGTGGAGGTGCAGAGATTTTTCATCCAGAGATTCGAGACCAAATTGCGGGTGGCAAATGCTCCGGCGATCAATGGCTAGAGATTCACGAGGAGTGGCACAAACTGGGCATGCGATCCAATGCGACGATGCTTTACGGCCACATTGAAAAATTTGAACACCGCATCCATCACTTGGAGCAACTCCGACAGTTACAAGACCGCACGGGAGGTTTTCAAACTTTTATTCCCCTAAAATTTCGCAATAAAGGAAATCAATTGTCTCATGTACCAGAATCCACGGTCGTCGAAGATTTAAGAAACTACGCCATCAGCAGAATTTACCTCGATAATTTTGATCACATCAAAGCCTATTGGCCAATGATTGGTAGAAACGTTACCCAAATGCTTCTGGCCTTTGGAGTAGATGATGTCGACGGTACGATTGACGATACTACGAAAATCTATTCTATGGCAGGAAGTGAAGAACAAAACCCTGCTTTGAGTACAGAAGATTTGGTAAAACTGATCCGTGGAGTTGGGCGAGTGGCTATTGAAAGAGATACCTTATATGGAGTCGTTACTGATTTTACCGATCATGTTTTTGAAGATGACAAACATTTCAAAGGCTATGTGTCTTTACCGGTTGTAAATAAATAATACTAAAGGAGCAGTGTCTCGAAGATCATTTACGGTCGAATGTCATCTCAGCAAGATCTACGGGAACCTCTTCAACACTAATCCCAAATAAATATCAATGAAAAAAACCATTTATTTTATTCGCCACGGAGAAACCGATTTTAATCGCAAAAAAATCATACAAGGAAGTGGTGTCGATAGCGAATTAAATGACTTGGGGCATCAGCAGGCCAAAGCCTTTTACGAGTATTATCAAGACCTACCTTTCGACCTTGTGCTGACTTCAGCGCTACAAAGAACTCACCAAACAGCTGGACCTTTTATCGAGCAAGGCATTCCTTGGGAACAACATGCGGATATTGATGAGCTCAATTGGGGCGTACATGAAGGGCGTCCGAGTGAACCTTGGATGGTGGAAGCCTACAGTAAGTTGATAGAAGAGTGGAAGAGTGGTAATTTTTCTGCGGCTTTGGAAGAAGGCGAAAGTGCTCAATCCTTGGCGGATCGCTGTGGACGCTTTGTCGAACATTTAAAAACAAGACCAGAAAAAACGATTTTGGTTTGTAGTCACGGGCGAGCTTTGCGCTGTTTGATGTGCTGTGTAAAAGGACAGCATTTGCGAGAAATGGAATCTTATAGTCATAGCAATACCGGATTGTTTAAAGTGCATTTTGATGGAGAAAATTATTCGGTTGAATTAGAAAATGATACTCAACATTTGTCTGGAAGTGCGATAGAAAAAATATGAAAAAATTAAAAGTTACGGCTGTTAGTTATCTGAATACCAAACCTTTCCTATATGGAATTTTCAATGAAGGTTTGGAAGAGGAATTGGAATTGGAGTTGGATATTCCTGCCAAATGTGCACAAAAATTGAGTAGTGGAGAAGTGGATTTAGGTTTGGTTCCGGTGGCGGCGATTCCTTCATTGGATACACCGCATATCATCTCTGATTATTGCATTGGTACCGTTGGTGCAGTTGCTACGGTTTGTTTGTATAGTGAAGTTCCTTTGGCCGAAATAAAGGAAGTTTACCTCGATCATCATTCTCGAACCTCGGTTGAATTATTGAAGGTTTTGATGAAAAATCATTGGAAAATTAGCCCAAAGGCTATTACTGCTCAAGACGGTTATATCGATCAAATAAAAGGCACTCGCGCTGGTTTAGTGATCGGAGATCGAACGATGGGATTGGGTACTCGTTTTCCCTATGTTCATGATTTGGGAGCGGTTTGGGAAGAATATACAGGTTTGCCTTTTGTCTTCGCCGTTTGGGTGAGTAATCGTCCTTTAGAAGCGGCTTTTATTGAAAAGTTTAATAAAGCGCTGGCTGCTGGTTTGGCTCATATTCCGCAGTTGGTTTATCTCTTACCTCAACCCGAATCTGGCTTTGATTTGGAAGAATATTTCACCCAATATATTTCCTATGAATTGGATGCTCCGAAGCGAAAGGCACTGGGGCGTTTT
>CAYQRA010000496.1:0-5507 GCA_964419315.1 uncultured Saprospiraceae bacterium
TGATCCTAGTCTTGATAAATTATTGAAAGCCGAGCTTCCAAAGAATGGTAACCTTGGAACCTTACAGCCTGCTTATGCAAATCTTTCGAAAAATTTAGATGAATTGCGTTATGAAGTTTACCAAAATAATACTTTGCAACAGCTCTCTGCTTTGGAAAAACAGATTAAAGAAATCAAATCGTTGAATCAATCCCTAGAGAAACAAAAGGGTATTTTGACAGAAGTAGAGGCCTTGGCCAAATCAAATTTTGAACGCAATCAAAAATTATTTGAAGAAAAATTGACGAGTAAGGAAATCCTCGAAACCGCACAGGCTAATTATTTGCAAAGTAAACAGAATTTGGAGCGTCTCCACTCGGAAGTTATTAATAATAGATTGAGAGTAGAACAATTGAGCTTGAATAAAATACAAATGCGGCAAGGGCAAAAAGATGAACAGTTTCCAAGATATTTTGCAGCACAAGAAAGTCTAAGAGGATTGAAAAACGAAATTGAAAAGTGGAAAGAAAAATTCTTGATCGTGGCACCGATAAGTGGAATGGTTGAAATGGATAAGGTCTGGAGTGCGAGCCAATTTTTGAATGTCAATCAAGAATTATTAACCATCATTCCAGAAAATGTATCTAAAGTGGTGAAGAGCCAATCGTTCTTGCCTTTTGCTGGAGCAGGTAAAGTAGCCGTAGGAGAGACTCCCGCAAATTTGCGATTTAATGCTTATCCATTTAAAGAGTTTGGTATCATTCGGAGTCAAGTAATTAGTATTGCGGAGGTGCCACAAGAAGGGGGCTATCTGATGGAGTTTGAAGTGCCGCAACCATTGTTGACGACCTACGATAAAGAAATTCCTTTTCGACAAGGGATGCAGGGGTCTGCTCGTTTGGTTACTAAAGATCGTAGAATACTAGAGCGAGTCTTTGATCAAATTATTAGTGCTTTAAAAAATTCGGACTCTGAATAAGCAAATTAAATCTATTCCTCGGTGCTCTTAATACACGGTGTCAAAAACACGAATAACTTTTTACACAGTGCATTTGAAATTAGAAAATTAAAGTTGCTTTAAGAAAAATCAAAACATTCAAGCAATAATGCTGTTCCTTAACTATGGCTATAGTCAAAGAAAAAACAAGTTTTCGACAACAATTTTCTGCCTTAAAAAATATTCCTCCTTTTTTGAAATTGGTATGGGGAACTAGTAAGTCTATGACCCTAGGCAATATTGTTTTGAGAATAATAAAGGCCGCAATCCCTTTGGCGATTCTTTATGTAGGAAAAGAAATTATTGACGAAGTCATACGTTTGATCCAAGATCAAGAAGCGGATAAAACTTACCTTTGGACGGTTTTGGCGATTGAATTGGGTTTGGCGGTATTGTCTGATTTGATCAATCGAGGGATTATGCTTTTAGATAGTTTGCTCGGCGACCTGTTTTCCAACCAAACTTCTGGTCAGTTGATTCAACATGCCGCGAAGTTAGATTTATACCAATTTGAAGATCCCACTTTTTATGACAAACTAGAACGAGCTCGTCGACAGACCACTGGTCGAACCGTTTTGATGTCGCAAGTATTAGAGCAATTTCAGGATGCCATTACTATTTTATTTTTAGGAGCGGGTTTGGTCGCTTTCAATCCTTGGCTATTGCTGATTTTATTTGTGGCAGTAATACCTGCTTTTCTTGGCGAAACACATTTTAATCAAAGAACGTATAGTCTTACTCGAAGTTGGACTCCGGAGCGTCGAGAGTTAGATTACTTGCGCTACATTGGCGCGAGTGATGAAACAGCGAAAGAAGTGAAAATCTTTGGACTAGCGGATTTTTTAGCCAATCGTTTTCAGGAATTGGCCAACCGTTATTACGAAGCCAATAAAAGCATTGCGATTAAACGTGCATTCTGGGGAAGTGCGCTGTCTTCATTGGGAACGCTTTCCTATTATGGAGCTTATGTCTTTATCATTTTACAAACCACAAGTGGGATTATAACGGTAGGGACGTTGACTTTTTTAGCCGGATCATTTTCTCGTATGCGCGGCATGTTGCAGTCGATTATGCGTCGCTTTTCTCAGATTACAGAAGGGGCATTATACCTCAAAGATTTATTTGACTTTTTTGATTTGCAACCGACGATTGCGAATAAGAAAGTTGCTCACCAATTGCCTCGACCCGTCCAAAAAGGTTTCACCTTTGAAAACGTAAGTTTTAAATATTTGAATAGTGAACGTTGGGCGATTCGCAATTTATCTTTTCATTTGGAGGTGGGAGAGAAGTTAGCTTTGGTGGGGGAGAACGGTGCTGGGAAAACGACTTTGGTAAAACTACTCGCCCGACTTTATGAACCGACGGAAGGAAGGATTTTATTGGACGGAGTGGATTTGAAGGATTATGATTTAGCAGATTTGCGTCAGCAAATAGGTATTATTTTTCAAGATTATATCCGTTTTCAATTGAAAGCTTCGGAGAATATTGCGGTGGGAAATATTGATAGTCGCACCCAATTGCCTGTGATAAAAGATGCGGCTCAAAAGAGTTTGGCGGATACGGTGATTGAAGAATTGCCCGGACAATATGAGCAAGTTTTGGGGAAACGTTTTGCGGAAGGAGTGGAACTCTCTGGTGGGCAATGGCAAAAGATCGCGCTTGGTCGCGCTTATATGCGAGAAGCACAATTATTGATTTTGGATGAACCGACTTCTGCTTTGGATGCCCGAGCCGAACACGAAGTTTTCCAGCGCTTTGCAGAATTGATTCAAGGAAAATCTGCCGTTTTGATTTCTCATCGTTTCTCGACGGTAAGAATGGCAGATCGGATTTTATTTTTAGAAAATGGTCAATTGCTCGAACTTGGCAGCCATGAAGAATTACTCGCTAAAGATGGGAAGTATGCGGAGCTTTTTAAATTACAGGCAAGAGGATATCTGGAGTGAGAAAAGGCATTTGCGTAGCTGGTCCGTCAGAGATGGACATTCATTCAGTATTCATTATTTCCTAACAAAAGAGGAATATTGAATAGCCAATCTCAAACATCCAATCTTGAATTTCAGTGTTCCCACAATACCCCTTGCTAATCTAAGCTGCCCCAAATTCGCCACTCTTTATATTCCAAAAACAACATGCCAAATACCAAGCTATATTCCAATCCAACCACCCACAGGTTTTCAAAATACTGTGGATAACTATAATTGATATAAGTCATAAAAATCAGACCTGACCAAATGATCGGGAAGCGGAAGCGGGTAAATAGGCAAAGCACAATTGGTAAGCTGGTATACCAAGGGTGAATAGTCATTGTAAAAAATAAATACAAACAGATGGCGAAAAGCATAGCGAGTGGAAGATTGACTAAGCTGGGATTTTTTTCTAAAAAAGCATAAGTGAAAACGCCAAGCAGGACGACTAAAGCCAAGGCAGGACCAAAATAGGCAATCAAGTTGAATCCTGAAATCTGCAAACCAATCCAGCGGAGTACATAATAAATACTGGCATTGAATTCGAAACGCCGGAAATACAGATCCAAACTCTCGCCAATGTTGCTTAAAAATACCCCATTGATCAAAGGGAGAAATAAGAGAATCAAAGCAAATCCAACAATCACAAAATAACGGAAACTTTTTCCCCAACCCAAGCGACGAATCAGTAAAGGCAAAAAGATCAAAGGCAATAATTTGGAAGCAATAGAGAGCGCCATCATCAGTGCCGATGGCAAGTGTTTTTCTTTCTGTAAATACCAAAGGGCTAAAAGCAAAAAAGAAATCATCGCTCCTTCAAAATGAAGATTGCCACAAACCTCGATAATGATCAAGGGATTGAGGGCGTAAAGTAAAGCATTCTTTTGGGGAAGGTGAAATAATGCCAATAAACGAGGCAGTAGAAAAATACTAATGACCTCACCAATCAAAAGAAAGAGCTTCATTAAAAAACTAGCGCCCCAGATGCTCTTTGGAAAAATCCAGCAGGTGATGGCAAAAACACCTTGTGCTACTGGCGGGTAAATTGTAAAATATTCAGGAGAGTTGAGTTGTTCGAAGAGGGCAAGATTGATTCCTGGGATTTCTTTGTCGAGGTAGTAACTGGGTAAATGATCAAATGGATTATAACCAGCCATAATCAAACGACCATCCCAAATAAAGCGATAGATGTCATCAGAAAGCAGGGGTACTCCAAAGAGTAAAATTCCTCGGGCGAGAACAGCCAAGCCTAGAAAAAAATAAAGCTCTTGAGTGTTTTGACTGCGCTGATAGAGGACTAAGAAAAGTGCAAACAAAGGAAAATAGAAAAGCGCAATTTGCCCAAAGTCAGACTGGCTAGGGATATAGGCCAAGCCAAAAGTCAATCCAAGAAAAAGCAATGCTAGCCCAATATTAACCCAAGAAAATAATTGTCTTTCCGGCATGGCCAAAAATTATTTTAATGCCCAATGTCGAAAAGAGTAATAACAAATAGCACTATAACCAATGACCAAAAGGGAATGGAAAATAAGGAAAGTGAAATTTTGTAAATAAAGACCTAAAACTACTCCCGATAAAAAATAAAGTGCAAAGAAGCCTTCGAAGACCGTGGTCCACGGTAATTTTTTGGCTAAGTAATTTTGCTTTTTAAAAGTATCCTTGATTCCTTTGATGTTGAATTTTGGAGTACGAATAAAAGCAGATTTTTTTCCTCTATAACCTTGTAAAACCGCTACCGAATTGTGCAAAGACAGACCCATCGATAAGGCCAAAAATAATGGAAAAAGAAATAAAAACTTAAGTACTTTTTTGAAGTGGCTTTCTTTTTTTAATTCTGCTTGCACATTGGCTACATAGTAAACGGCTATGATGGAGACCCAGCCTACCATGAAAAGTGTGAACCAATCAGAGCTAATGTTTAATTCTGTCAAGGCCAATAAAAGTGGAACACTAAATAGTCCTGCTAGAAATACAAATAAAAATACCCCACTTGCCATCAGGTGCCCCGT
Source organism: uncultured Saprospiraceae bacterium (assembly GCA_964419315.1). Taxonomy (GTDB): domain Bacteria; phylum Bacteroidota; class Bacteroidia; order Chitinophagales; family Saprospiraceae; genus CALLVY01. The sequence continues at coordinate 4,953 of CAYQRA010000496.1, forward strand.
CGCATGAATTTTTTGTCCGAATTTTAAATCAGAACGCCAGACTGCCGGAAGCAATTTTTTGGCATTTTCTGCGCCTCCTTTCATCCAGCGGTGTTGCTGCGATTTAAGGCCATTCATTTCAACGGGCAATTCTGCGGGAGAACCAAATTTTTCCAAATAAGCAATCCGCCAGCCTTTTAGTTGCGCGCGATAACTCAAGTCTAGATCTTCGGTAAGCGTATCGGCTTCCCACCCTCCGGCATCTTCGATGGTGCTTCGTCGCCATACCCCTGCCGTGCCATTAAATTGTAGCATATAGTTTCCTGCACGTCGCCCCATCTGTTCCACGGTGAAATGTACATTGAGTTGCATGGCTTGTAAGCGAGTGATGATTGAATAATCTTCGTTGATGTGTTCCCAGCGTGTTTGTACAACACCTACTTCCGGGTCTTTAAAATAAGGAATAGTCGTCAATAAAAAATCAGGGCGAGGAAGAAAGTCAGCATCAAAAATAGCAATAAATTCTCCTTTGGCATGTGGCATTGCAGCTTTTAATGCACCTGCTTTATAACCGCT
>CAYQRA010000497.1:0-5490 GCA_964419315.1 uncultured Saprospiraceae bacterium
AGATTAAAAAAGGTGACTATTCTGAATCTGATTAGTCTTTACTTACATAGATTGGCTTTGGTAAATTAGCTCATACCTAGCATCTTGCTCTACTCTCTAGGTAGCTTCCTTGATTTGACGGGATAATTTTCCTCCTTTAGAGCAAAAAACGTACATTTGCACCGCTCAAAAAAAGCGCAACTTCTTTATGGGAACGGAATTACTAACATACCTTGCTTTATTTGTCGTGAGTTTGGGGGTTTTACTCAAAGCTTCTGACTGGTTTGTAGATTCTGCTGAAGAAATTGGTTTGTCCTTCGGAATTTCTCCTTTTATCATTGGTTTGACGATTGTTGCTTTTGGTACCTCTTTACCAGAGTTGGCTACTTCGGTAGCGGCCGTACTCGCTGGAAATTCTGAAATTGTAGTGGGCAATGTAGTGGGATCGAATATCACTAATATTGCTTTGGTCTTGGGAATCGTAGCATTGATTGCCAATCCTATCAAGTTGGATTATAATATCTGGCATGTGGATATGCCCTATCTCTGGGGATCCGCTTTTCTATTGTATTTTACTTTATTTGATGGTAAATTTACGCTTTTTGAATCCATCCTATTTTTGGTAGGGATTATTATTTTCCTTTTCTATTCCATGAAGTCCGATGATGGTGATGAACAGCAAGAACGGACCAAGCTGGGGTTTCGTCCTTTTGCTTTATTGATCATTGGTGGAATTTTGGTTTGGTTGGGAGCCGATTACACCATTCAAGCGATTAGCCATCTATCTGCTTTAGCCGGAATCGATCCGGAGGTGATTGCTCTTTCGGCAGTAGCTTTGGGGACTTCTCTTCCCGAAGTGATTGTCAGCGTAAGTGCTGCGAGAAAAGGAAAATCTTCCATTGCTGTTGGAAACGTTTTAGGATCCAATATTTTCAATACTTATTTGGTCATGGCTATTCCTTCCTTTTTTGGAACCTTGGTCATCCCAGAAAACATTCTTGCCTTTAGTTTACCTTTCATGATTGCGATGACCATTCTCTTTGGAATCATCTCAAATAACAAAAAAATTACTCGTTGGGAAGGGGTCTTGGTATTGATGTTTTACATCTTCTACTTGATCTCTTTATTCGAAACTGCCTAGCGGTATCTCCTCGGAACTTAACCTTAATCTTAAGTTTACTTATAAATAACTTCCTGTTTGCTAGAAAACTTGATGTAATTTTTTATTTTTGAAAAGAATTTGCAGGATAAAACTTATTTGAGTCTTGTCCTACTCTTCCCCGAAAAATACCCTTTATGCGCGGTTATTCGGCAATCATTGTTTCGATGAATTGCCCTTGCCTTTTTATGCTATAGCTAATAGAGCGTGCTGCTCCTAATTGGCCTGGGATTTTTATCAATAAACTTTCCTTAAACCTACTCTAAAATTATAATTATGAAAAAAAGTTTACTAATCCTTTTCTTATTACCACTATTAACTTTTTATGCCAATGCACAATGCAATGTCAGTGGAGTCATTATTAGCTCTATTCTAATCGACCCAAACGGGCCAAATTTTAATAATGACACTGATGGAGATGGCACGGCAGAGACAGAAGATGAATTTGTGGAAATTTGCAACACGAGCGCTGCCACTGTAGATATTGGAGGATGGACCATCAATGATAATTCAGGAGCAGGACCTGATTTTACTTTTCCTGTTGGAACAATGCTCGCTCCGGGAGAATGCGCTATCTTGGTTCAAGATTGGGATCCCGGTACACCACCAGCAGGTGTTTTCAGTAGAGAATCTGGTGGTGGATGGCTCAATAATGGAGGAGATAATGTATTTCTATCCGACGGAGTAACGACTTGTGAAGTTTCCTATGGCAGCACCTCCTGTACTTCTGGTGCGAGTTGTGAGGACTGGGGAGGAGATGTCGATGGTTGTATCCTTACTGCTGTCGGACCACAATGTCCACTTCCCGTAAGTCTAGTCAATTTTGATGCTACTTTACAAAACGAATCCGTGAAATTGTTTTGGAGGACCGCTAGTGAAGAAGACAATGATTTCTTTGCCATCGAGCATTCTACAGATGGAATCAATTATACTGAAATTGATTTGGTTGACGGAGCAGGAACTTCTTCTTTGAGAAATGATTACAGCTATACGCATCGTTTTCCTGCCAAAGGAAATAATTATTATCGTTTGGCTCAGGTAGATTATAATCGTCGTGTTTCTTATAGCCCCGTAGAAGTAGTAGCGCTGAGTAAAGGCGAATTGTTTAGTCTATTTCCTACCATAACCAATGATAAAATCAATTTGGTTTTTGCAGAAAAATTATCCAAAGATGCACAAATTGAAGTCTATAATCTTGCAGGCCAAAAAGTGCTTCAAAACCAAATGGAAGGAGGACTAAGTACCTCGGTTTTGGAACTTGCTGATTTACAAAGTGGCCATTACTTTGTACGAATCCAAGAAGCAGGGCAGGTGCAAAGTGCAAGATTTGTAAAGTACTAAATTGTTTTGGCTAGAGGGCTTACCTGACTTAGATTTGTTCTCAAAAAACAGTTCTAAAAGGGATTAAAGATTTCATCAAAATCTTTGATCCCTTTTTTTAATTCTACTAAATCCTATTCCCCAATTCTGTTAATCCTTTCCCGAAACTTTCAATTGCGTCCCAAATTCCTTATCTTAAATAACCTCCCGCAAATCGACCAAGAATCTTACAAAAAAAACGAATCATGAACTTACGTCTGTTGAGTATCTTGCCGCTGCTTTTTTTAAATTGGCTAGGAGGGATTGGGCCCGCTCCTTTTTCTCCAGAGAAGGGATTAGTGGCTTATTATTCTTTTAACCAATGTGATGCTCGCGATGATTCTCGAGGAGGATCTATTGGAATGTTGCATGGCAATGTTTCTTGCTGGTGTGGAATCGAAGACAAGGGTTTATTATTGGATGGAAATCAGAGTTACGTAGAATTTACGGGTCCGGTTAATCGCTATTTTACAACCTCAGATTTCACAGTGAGTTTTTATTTTAAAGCCAATCAATATTCTATTTTTCCACAAAGCTTATTGTCCAAAAGAGCGGCTTGCGACGAATACAATATGCTAGATATCCAATTGGATCAAAATCTCCGCCAAGTAGATACTGAATTTCATGAAACGCCCGACAAAGACTTTACCGAAATTTCTCCAGAATTTGCACAAGATGGTTGGAAGCACTATGTATTGGTTCGCCATGGTTTTTGGGCTTACACTTATATCAATGGCCAATTGATACGTAAAAGTCGACGTTGTAGCGGGGTAGATATTTCTAATGAAGCTTTACTTAATTTTTCCAATAGTCCCTGTGTTGACCAAGGCGGCGCTCGCCGCTTCAAAGGAGTACTAGATGAATTGAGGATCTATGAGTATTCCCTCACCGCAGAAGAAGTAGAAGCCCTTTATCTACTCAATCCCATCGAAGATGCGGAGCAAGATTGTTTTTCTTAAGAAGCTATTTGAATTTGGCTTTTGAGAATTATCCTCGGTCATTTTTTAGCTAGTCCTGCTTTTTACGAGTACTTGCCCCTCTAAAAGTCCCCTTTAAGCTTCAAATTAGAGGGGAATAAACTAAATTTTACCAATCTGCACGAGTAAAACATCCAAATCAAATTTCCAATTGCTTACCTTTGCGTCAATTATTCAATCCTTGAGTTGGACCACCCAACTCGCAAAATCGATCGATTATGTTTGAAAATATGATGGGGAATATGGAAGAAAAGCAAGCGGCTCTACAAAAGAAACTTGCAGATATGACGGTAGAAGTAGAAATGGGAGATGGCGGAGTCATCGTAGAAGCCAATTGTACCCGCCAGATTACCAATATTAGCCTGAATAAAGAAAAATTAGACTGGGAAGACCCCGAACAAGTTGAAGATTTACTAATGGTGGCGATCAATCGAGTATTGGAAAAAGCAGCAGCGAAAGAGGCCTTGGAGAGCGAAAAATTGCTCAAAGAGATGCTCCCTCCAGGAATGGGGGATTTGGGAAGTCTTTTTGGATAAAATAATGCTTCCTCTAATACGTTTAGTAATGGATGCAAAGCCCTGAGGCTACTCGGAACGGCTTTTGTATTAGAACACTTATTGAAATTTTTTTATATCAAATAGGATAAAACCTGATTCTCCGGATGAAATATTGTCTTTCCTTATTATTGGCCTTGCTTACTTTGCCACTTTGGGCTCAATTTCCTACGAATGGGCTGGAAGCTTACTATTCTTTTGATGATTGCCAACTGATAGATACTACAAGTACCGTCATTCCCCAATCTGGGAATATTGTCATTACCAATTCTGGTGATATCGACTGCGACCCAACAGGTTGTTCCATCAATGGGGAGGGATCATTGCTTTTTGATGGTAATGATGATCAATTGATCTTCATCAATAGCTTGACGAATGTGTTTAGTACTGCTGATTTTTCCATGAGTTTTTACATCAAACCAGCATTTAGTGCAGGAATCGTCAATTTGTTTTCCAAACGAGAAGATTGCTCTGAGTTTCACGCTTTTGCAATTGACTATAATCCAGTATCTAATGTACTTTTGGTTACCTTGAGCGAAGATGTTGGCCTAAATGGGAATGTCAAAGCGCCATTGGATTTTAATAGATGTTGGCAACATGTGGTTTTGGTCAGAGATAATCGTACCACTAGACTTTATATCAATGGTGTATTGAAGGATGAAAAAACGGCCTCTAAGCGGATAGAATTGACCAATAGTATTGGTTTGGTAACTTCCAGCGTCGTTTGTGAAAATAGATATTCTGGAAATTTGGACGAATTATTTATCTATCGTACAGTACTTAAACAAAAGGATATTGACCAGTTATTTTACAATCCTGATCAAATTGCCAATCAAGACACGACTATTTTCTTAGGGGATACGGTACAAATAGACTTAACTCGCACCTGTGCTGATGATTTCCAATGGATACCAAATAACGGAGTAAATGATGCTACCCTAGGGGAACCCAAGCTTTTCCCAACGGAATCCACTACCTATTTTGTAGATATGGCCGGCGATGAATGTCAGGCCAATGATTCTATCCGAATTACGATCGTTGATCCTGACCAATTGGATTGCTCGGTTATTTTTTTGCCGAAGGCTTTTACCCCTAATGGAGATGGATTAAATGATTTTTTCCAGATCAGTAATCCCAATGCAATTGACAATCTATTGTCTTTTGAGATCTTCGATCGCTGGGGAAGTAAAGTGTTTTCTACCAATAATTCATTTGAAGGTTGGGACGGTAATTTTAAAGATGAAAAAATGAATCCAGGGGTTTTACTCTATCGAGTCCGCCATATCTGCAATGGCCAAGAATTATTAGACGTTGGTAGCTTTTCCATTATCCGCTAATTTCTAGAATCAACTAAGTACTTTGTAAAATAAATTCTTTTGTATTTTGATCTAGCCTGCCTGCCGGCAAAGCTATCGTGTATACATAAGTCGTGACAGGTTATGTTGAGTTGTTCTTTTGATTT
>CAYQRA010000498.1:0-5489 GCA_964419315.1 uncultured Saprospiraceae bacterium
ACTAGGTCGTAGGTTCCTGCCGATAAATTACCGATGCTTTCTGTTGTTGAAAAACTGGAACCTCCATCCACAGAGTAGAGATAAGGCGTTTGCCCTCCACTACTTTCGATGTTGATAGCACCATCCTGCAAACCAAAACAAGAGACATCTGTGCTAGTGAAATCAACCAAGAGATCTGCCGGTTCCTCCAATGCTACTAAGGTCGTGGTGGTACAGCCCCTTTCATCGGTGATCACTACGACATAACTTCCAGTGGGAACTTCCACAAGGTCTTGCTCTGTGGATTGAATGTTGTTGCCAGACCAGCTATAGGTCAGTACCTCATTTGCAGGTTGGATAATTAGGTCAATGTTGCCCGTACTTTCTCCATAACATAAAGGAGGGCTTGTCGCAAAATCGACGGCGTAGCTGATCAATGGCTCATCAATAATTATATTTAACCTTGTGGTACAACCAATGGCATCGCTGACGATTAGATCATAATCTCCTTGAGGAATATCACGCAAAATAGAATCGCTACTCATGTTTTCCCAGTTGAATTGATAAGGAGCAACTCCTCCAGAAACTTCTACGCTTAGGGCACCATCTGCTTCTCCTGGGCAACTGATTTCTTCAACGACTACAGGTAGGAGGGAGAGTGCAGGGGGACTAGGGATCGTTACGGTAGAGGTGGTGGTACACCCTCTATCATCGGTGATCACTAGCGCATAATTTCCGGCTGGAACACCGACTAGATTTTTTTCTGAAGATTGAAAGTTGTTGCCAAACCAGCTATAGCTTAGGACTGCATTAGCCGGTTGGAGGAGTAAATCAATGTTGCCCGTACTCTCTCCGAAACATAATGGGGGGCTTACGGCAAAATCAACTTCGTAGGCTATCAATGGTTGATCAATAATCAAATTTAAACTTATGGTACAGCCATTGGCATCACTGACGATTAGATCATAATCTCCTTGAGGAATATCGCTCAAAATAGAATCACTACTCATGTTTTCCCAGTTGAATTGATAAGGAGCAACTCCTCCAGAAACTTCTGCCGTTAGGGCACCATCCGCTTCTCCTTCACAACTGATTTCATTAACGACTACTGGTACAAGGGAGAGTAAATCGGGGCTCGGAATCGTTAGTGTAGAGGTGGTGGTACATCCTCTGTCATCTGTGATCACTAGCGTATAATCCCCGGCTGGAACTCCCGCTAGGTTTTTTTCTGAAGATTGAAAGTTGTTGCCAGACCAACTATAGCTTAGCATTGCATTAGCTGGTTGGAGGAGTAAGTCAATGTTGCCCGTACTATCTCCGAAGCATAATGGGGGGCTTATCGCAAAATCAACTTCATAGCTGATCATGGGTTCATCAATAATTAAATTTATGCTTACCGTACAGCCATTGGCATCGCTTACGGTTAGATCATAATCTCCTTGAGGAAGACTACTCAAAATAGAATCAGTACTCATGTTTTCCCAGTTGAATTGGTAAGGAGCAACACCTCCAAAAATTTCTACGCTTAGGGCACCATCTGCTTCTCCTTCACAACTGATTTCATTAACGACTACTGGTGCGAGGAAGAGTATATCAGGGCTAGGGATCGTAAGGCTAGAGGTATTATCACAACCCAATTGATCAGTCGCGGTTACTTCATAGGTGCCGCTGGGTAAATTGGAAAAATTACCAGTGCTATTGATACTGCCATTTAATACATAGATAAAATCAATTCCGTTATTGCCTGTAGCGGATAAGCTTACACTTCCATCTGCGTCGCCAAAACAAGTGACTGCTGTAACTAAATCAATGGTAATTTCGGGAGCCGTACATGGAAGCGTACTGCAAGTGATGGTCGTCTCCTCTCCTCTACAATCGTCATAGGCCCGTACAGAAATTACTATGCTTTGCAATGGCACTAGCGAAGTCAATTGATGTGCTAAGTCGCCATTGTTTGGATCGGTCCATCCGGTATTATTGACATTGACTTCATAACCGTCTGCTCCAATAACACTTTCCCAACTGATGAGAATACTGCTAGAAGTGGCCGAGTCACAAAATACGACTGGAGCCGGTAATAAGACTTCAATCAAACTAATGCTAATAGAATCTACGATGGTGCATCCAAAGGCATCTGTAGTGGTTAGGAAGTAGGTCGTTGGTGTGGATGGAAAGGCATCAGTAATTGGACAGTTGGCACAGCTTAAACCCACACTGCTCGACCATTGGTAGCTAAACTCCAAGGCAGGCGCAAAAGTGATAGACCAATCCAACAAAGTTCCAATGATGGCATTATCGTTCTCATCTCGAACCACCAGTTGCCAGGTTCCATCCACCGAGCTTCCGTAAATATCTGACCAATTGCCTTCGGGTAGCCAACTTCCGGTGAATGGTGGACTACTTGTGCCCGTACCAATAGTAGTGGTAGCGGTTTCGGTAAAGCAAGTGTTGGTATAATTGTCGCCATTTAGCCCATTAGTAGAGGAAAGTTCTAGTACACTGCCATTAGGTGCAACGAGTAGAAGCACTAAGTCCTCCAGATTATTGTGTGCGATATTGACACAAACGGACTGAATAATATCTGGCCCCAAGACCAAACTTCCAAAACCGGATACTGGTATTTCCGAAAGGATATTGGTAAAGAAAGGATCGATGGTTTGGTTCGGAGTATTTTCAAAAAAAGGAATGGGGTAATTTCGGAACGTACCATCTATTTCAATGGTATCATTTGAGCAAAGCAGGAGACTATCCATTGCTGGAAAAGTTGCAGCGGGTACGATTCCGTAAGCGACGGCAGTAGTTATGATGGAATCGCATCCATTTAAGGAGGCCAAGGTGTCTATATAAATACCTGCCTCATCTACCGTTTGTCCATCGGGAAGTAGGACGGACTCGCCCCTACAAAGATCATAGCTAATATTTGTACGGACCTCTTGCTCCGCCAGCGCACAAGCTAAGGCGAATAAGTTACAGGCCAGAATGTCATTATTATTGCTGATGCCCGGACCGGATGAAATCGCTCCTGCCCCTCCGCTCATCAAAATACCGATGTCCCCCAGTACAATATCGTTGGACACTTCATCAATGGCTATGGTTGGATTACCATTGGCATCTTGCGCCAAGAATTCAAAACCAGTGCTTGGCGTGGAGGTAAACACCCCTTGGTAAGTACCCCCTTGCTGAAAGGAATTTAAAGAACCAAAAGGCCCATCAAAAATAGAATTGAAAGAGGTTCCGGGAATGGGTGTATTGGGATTGACATTGGCGTCTTCTGTGATATATCCCCATTGCTTGGCTTCTCCCTGAGATACAATGACAAGATTATTTTCGCATTCTAGAGACCAATCATAAATATTTTGTAAGACAGGTTGCGGGAGATAAGTTTCCGCTGAATTTATGGTGCCACTGACCGGATCAGTGATTATGGCAGGCATGAAAATCAGGTCACAGTTACAATCATTAATGGATTGGACCGAGGATACATCTTCCAGCTTCTTGAGATTGAATTCACAATTTACGGTTCCATTTGGACCAAAATTGGCCAAGGAGGTAAGTTTAGGGACAAGGCCATTGATCATAAAACCACCATCGATAGAATAATTATTACAGCTTCCACCAAAACCGCAATATTCTGCTGCCGATAAGTAGCATAAATCCAATTGATCATCTATGTCGCAGCAATCCTGAGCTTGAATTTGTATCGAAAAAAGTAATAAACAAGCGACTAAAGTAAGATGGGGTTTATTTGAAAACATAATAAAAGAATTAGAGGATTTTTAATTTACACAACTTCTGTTTAATATTTTTTTCCTGTTGTTTTCATCTACACTCAGCCAGCTATTTTGGATTAATAAACTTATTATTTTTTCTCTGAAAAATGATTTTTTGCAGCAGTACAAATAGTACTTCGTTTGCTGTCATACAAAATTTTTTTTCTTTGATAATTTCTGTCCTTTTTTTGGTAGTCTACTTTGCATTAGTAGTATCATGGCTGCTATGAAAATCACTTATTCAATGTTTTGGATTTCGAAGTAGTGATGGTGATGGTATTCAAAAACCATTTTCAAAAAATAGCAAAAGAAAGACCGAGGACAAATTGAAGAAATAAAAGCCGTTCTTGGACAAATCCCGTGGTTGACTCACACACGGGATTTGTCAGAGAACCATAAAAGCTCGTAGCAATGAACGATAGACGGTGGATGCAGTAAACATGAGATTGGTTAAAATGTTTAGACGCAAAAAAACAATCTATTAGTTTTTAGCAATGGAATCAAGGATTAAGAGAGTTGTGTAGGCTGTATTTTCGGAGTCTGCTAAGGTATGCTCTAAGCTACTCATAGGGGAGTACATAAGAAAGGCTTTACTACTCGGGGAGTATGAAAAATACGATTTTGTATAACAATAAATAAACATGTTTGCTTTTGGAGCGTTACCTTCTCGTTGATCAACATACTTTTTGTTTTAAGGAATTCCTAATCATTTTTTAACCAGATGTTCCGTCTATTATCTCCTAATAGTCATAGGGTCATCTTTCCTAAATCAAATATTATGTACTTCAATTTTCCCAAAGTTTTAACCTTAATTTTATTCTTCTTTTTTGCAATAAATCTTAGTCAGGCTCAGACACCGGGTAAGCCAGGAGGTAATGCTGCTAACTTTTTTAATACTTCCGCTTTTGGTGGCCAACTGGGGCATTTGCAAGCTGGAAGCTTTGGCAGTTTTGCTACCAATAGTAGATGGATCGGTATCGGCCAACCCTCCGGAGTGAGTGCGGAATTTTATGGAATGCGGATTCAAGATCGAGGCACCCTAGCTACCTTTACCTTAAATGGAGGTGATGTGAAAGATCTGGAGATTCAGTGGGGAAGCAATACCAACAGTAGACTTAAGTTCAATTTTGCCAACAGTTTGACTACCCAGACCCGAGTGATGGAATTGACTCCCAGTGGTCGTTTGACCGCTTTTAATCGAATTCGGGCTGCCAATTCTGGGACGAATGCTTCAGAATATACCGAGATCGGACATGGAGGTAGCAATGGTTATATCAATACGGTAGGAGATGGCAGATTAGATTTTCGTCTGGATGGAGTAACTAGAATGCAATTGTCTTCAAATGGTCTATTGGAGGCCTCAAATATAATTCGTTCTAACACCTCTGCGAGTAGCAGTATCCCAGAATATACCGAAATCGGACACGGAGGAGGCAATGGTTACATCAACACTGTAGGAGATGGCAACTTAGATTTTCGCCATGATGGAGTAACAAGAATGCTATTGGCTCCAAGTGGTCAATTGGAGGCCTTCAATATAATTCGCTCTAACACCTCTACGAGCAGTACTATCCCGGAATATACCGAAATCGGACACGGAGGAGGCAATGGTTACATCAACACCGTAGGAGATGGTGACTTAGATTTTCGCCACGATGGAGTCAATAAAATGCGGCTAACTACAGATGGTCATTTGGCACTCAATAGAAGTACCGCTGGCTTCACTTTAGATGTAAACGG
>CAYQRA010000499.1:0-5471 GCA_964419315.1 uncultured Saprospiraceae bacterium
CGGGAGACCTACACTTAGATCCGCCTATTACCTGCAGGTAATAGCGAACAATCGGTTTTTTATATTTTAAGGAAACTGTATTTTCTAAGAGAAAAAAGAGGTAGGGTATCAATAGAGCTGGAAGGTAGCTCCTAATGTTTTAAAAGAGCAAAGGTTCCAAAATGCCATTTGCTAAAACGAGATAAGGGCTACCCTCCAGATAGCCCTTATCTTTTCCGAAAAAAGGCTAAAAAACAATAAAGTTAGAATCTACGAGAAGAAGATATCAATTTCCATAAAACAAATGTAGGAGCTATCTGGAAGGTGAATGTCCTCAACTTAGGGAATACCTTTACGATTGTTTAGTCTAATTGAATATTCAGTATTCAATGACTGGATATTCAATATTCCTCTTACCGCTCTTGTTACTAGCCTAAGGTGAGGACATTCAGTTCAAAATTGCGCCCCTGATAGATATTCAAAATATCAATTCCTACAACTACAGCCAGAATGCATAAAACTATTAGAAGCCGCATCCAAAGGAAATGCATTTCTATTCCCTGGCAACTCCCAATAAAAAGCACTGCGCTTTTTATCATAATTGCCAATTTCATTCATGGTAGCCGCATCATAAAGCCGACCATTGATCATGGTGTATTTTACAAATTCGGTATGCTGAATATCTTCCAAAGGGTTTTTGTCTAAAACAATCAAATCCGCTAATTTTCCAGTTTTTAAACTACCAATTTGATCCTCCATTCCCAAATAGCCCGCACCAATAATCGTTGCGGACTGCAGCGCTTGTAGGTTCGTCATTCCGCCTTGTGCCAACATCCATAATTCCCAATGCGCACCAAGTCCTTGCAATTGACCATGCGACCCAAGGTTGATCCCAACTCCCGCATTTTGCAATTTAGTACAAGACTTAGAAACCAAGATATGACCATTGTCATATTCCTCATCTGGGATCATGGTACGATGACGCGAACGCGAATCAATGAGTGGGCGAGGGGTGAAATTGAGTAATCTTTCTTTCTCCCAAACCTTGGTTTTTTGATACCAATAATATTCTCCATTGACGCCCCCATAATTGACAATCAGTGTTGGCGTATTCCCCGTATTGCTAGCCGACCAAAATTGAATGACATCATCGAATAAGGGAGCTACCGGAATATTATGTTCTACGCCAGTATGGCCATCGGCCACCATCGACATATTATGGTAAAAGAAAGAACCACCTTCTGGATAAACCATGATCCCCAATTCACGGGCAGCCTGAATCACTTGTTGTCTTTGTTCCCGTCGAGGTTGGTTATAACTTTTTACACTAAAAGCACCAAAAGCTTTGGTTCGTCGAATCGCAGAACGTGCATCTTCCAGACTATTGATCACGGCTTTGAAATCGCCATCCGCTCCGTATAGGATGGTTCCAGTAGAAAAAATTCGAGGCCCAACCATCTCTCCGTTCTTGACCATTTCTGATTGAGAAAAAGTCATTTCAGTATTGCTCGAAGGATCATGGGTCGTCGTTACACCATAGGCGAGATTGGCAAAGTATTGCCAATGCTTTTGCGGACTCAATCCATAGCGAAATGCCCCTAAGTGAGCATGTACGTCGACGATTCCCGGCATAATGGTTTTGCCCGTACAATCAATAACTTTAGCTTTCCCCGGTACCTTCACCGTCGCAGTAGAGCCAATTGTTTTTATTTTATTCCCTTCCACCAAAACGGTCGCATTTTCCAAAACCTCTTCTCCTTCCATGGTAATAACGGTCGCATTGGTAAAAGCCACCATTCCCTCTGGTTGGTCAGCAGCTAAAACGAGATTGATCTTCTGACCCACACTATCAATCGGGGGGATACTATCCACCGCACCTTCCAAAAACAGAAAACGATCCGTCAAAGGGGCACTAAAATATTCTTCTCCCAAAGTCCAGTGAACGTTTTTACTATCCGCTGACCAGTGCAAATTAATACCTGCATCTCGGGCGACTTGCGCCACGGGTATTGCTTTGGTATTGGCAGATAAGCCTACCGGTTTTCCGGTGCGTGGCATTGGTGCAATAAAGACTTTGTGCAGTTCCACAAAAGCAACCCATTGATTATCGGGACTTGGGGTAAATTGAGTAGAGTAGGAGGTGTTGAAAATAACCCGCTCATCGGAGCCATCAGGTTTTACACTTTTAAAGGCTTTTTTGATACTCCCAAAAAGGAATCCTCCAGTCTGATAATAGATGCGATTTCCATCCGCTGTAAAACGAGGAACTTCTCCTTCTTTGCAAATAAAATATTCTTGGCGATCTGCAAGATTCATCCAATAGAGACCAGATTTTTTGGTATTGGTAAAACCCTGATGTCCATTCCCTCCTTCTTTGCGAAACACAATTTTTTTTCCGTCAGGAGAAAAAGAAGGTGTTCGATAAATCCCTTTTTGACTGGTGAGTTTTACTTTACTTTTGTTTTTTAAATTGAGTTTGTAAATAGCCCCTTTGTCGATGTCGTTCCAAGAGACATATACGATTTCAGAACCGTCAGGAGAAAAAGAAGCTTCGAATTCAAGATCCTTTTCATTGGTGATTCTTTTGGCTTTGCCGTTGGGCAAATCTTTTTGCCATAGGTGTCCGACGGCATTGAATATCAAAGTGCGACCATTGGGAGCGGTGACCGCTTGGCGAATTGCTTTGACCGTAAATTCCTCTGGTGCGACTTCTTGTTTAAATCGAACCGTCTCCGCCATCCGATGCTGAGCTTCCACTTCAAAAGGAATGGTACTGACGGTTTTATTCTTTACATTGATCTTCTGAATTTTTCCTTGTGCCCACACAATGATATGACTATCGTCTGGCGTCCAAGAGAATCCCGTATAACAACCAAAGATAGCCCAAGCTTCTTGTTGATCTTTACTAAGCTTATCGTAAAGGACAAACTCTTCTCCCGTTTCAAGATTATGAATAAAAAGCACTGATTTTGTTCGAACGCGTCGGACAAAGGCTAAGTATTTTCCATCATGAGAAATCTGGGGGCGTACCGCTCCTCCGGGGCCACGGATGACCGTTTCTGTCTCTCCTGTTTCTCGATCGTATCTTTTGATTACATAGATTTGGCTATTGGGATCTTTATTGTATTGAAAATAGCCGCCTTCATAAACATCCTCACTATAATAGAGGTAGCGGCCATCTGGCGATATGGTGGGTTCATTCACATCCTGTTGATCGTTTTTTCTTTTGGTAAGTTGAATACCTTCGCCACCATTGGTATGATACATCCAGAGTTCGCCAGCTCCCAGAGATCGGCCAGAGGTAAAATGCTTGCGCGCTACGATATAATCTCCTTCAGGCATCCAGATCCCATTATTGAGCAAGCGAAAACTTTCATCGGTGATCTGTTGCGGATTATCCCCATTGGCCTCCATCGACCAGATATTATCACCACCTCCGGCATCACTAGTAAACAAGACTTTTTTACCATCTGGACTAAAGCGTGGTTGTACTTCCCAGGGGAGCCCCTCCCTTAGAATTTTAGCTTTGCCACCGCCAATAGGCATAGAGAAGATATCCCCTAGGAGGTCAAAAACAATGGTTTTGCCATCTGGACTAACATCTAAATTCATCCAAGTACCTTCGTCTGTCTTGATACTAACCTCTTTGAAAGAGCCTATCGGGTCTGCAACATCCCATTGCTCTTTATCTTGAGCGTAGAGCCAAACAGGAAGTATACATAGGAAGAGAGCGATTCGAATATTTTTCATGCAATGCTTTTTTACCAGTTGATTAAAAAATGACATTTTTAGATTGTCCAAGATCTTAGAACAATAAAGGGCGGTAAAATATAGAATTCTCTGCAAATAGCGGAGCGACGAAGACGAATAATGCTTTTGGGGGATGGAATAACCGTGTTGGAAGTACGAAAGCCTGATCTTATAGTAAATGAGTTTTATTCGATCTTTACCCTGCATAGGGTAATTGAGGGAGCTTGAATTGACAAGGCTTTTTATTTATCGTATATTTGATTGGAATCTTACAATGACAATAACAAAAACTAAACATTACAACTATGAGACAACTGCGGATTATTCTGCTTTTGGTCCTCCCCGTGCTTTTTTCCTTTGATTATCCTGCTTTAAAAAATGATGTATTTCCTGGCTACGTAATTTTAGACTCCGGTCAAAAATTGGAAGGCTTGGTGATGTTGGGGACTTTTATTGAGCGAGAGCTCAAAGTGAAATTTGTGGATCGCGGCAAAAAAGTCAGTTATACAGCCGAACAACTTCAAGGCTATGGCTTTGAGAAAACCGAAACAGATGAATTGGGTAAACAACGTAAAATTTGGGTGCATTATGAAAAAATGGAAGCATTGGAGCCGCCAAGAATATTTGCACCTACCAATGTTTTGGTCGAACGAGAAGTAGAAGGGGAGCAAGATTTATTTTGCTTTTATATCCAACAACGCGCAAATATTGACAAACCTTATGAATATTATTACCTACTTCGTTCTACGGATGGAAAGCTGACCAAAGTAACGGAGGATAACTTTTTGCAGATAATTAAGAAGGAGTTTGGCGAATATACGGCGCTGGTTGAGCGTTTGGGTAAAAGGCAATTTGGATTTAAAAATATCGGTCGAATGGCTAGAGATTATAATTATTGGATTTCCCAAAAACATGATCCAACTATCTATAAAGTTTCTCCTGAAAATTATGATCGGGTAAGGAAATAGGTAGAAACAGATTTGAAAAGTAGGCTTGCCAATTGGGATTTTCCCTGTACCAACAAAAACAAAAGACATTTCTATCTGGAAATGTCTTTTGTTTTTAGCATATTTTGTACATTGTCTGCTATTCACAGAAATCACTACATGAACGCGAAACTCCAAAAAAATTTAAGGCATTTAGATGAAGATCTTTCCAAACTCTTGGAAGAGCTTAAGAACTACAGCGAATCTGATCTAAATCGTGCACCAAAACCCGGTGCTTGGTCTGCCTTACAAGTGATGCATCACCTGATGCTCGCGGAGTCTACCTCTCAGCAATATGTAGAAAAGAAATTGAGTTTCAATCCTCCGCTGAAAAATAAAGGCTTGTTCAATATCATTCGCTTTCGAATATTGTCACTATTTATGAGGTCTCCACTCAAGCGGAAAGCACCGGAAGGTCTTGGAACTTCCACGCTTCCAGCGCAAAGCTCTTTTTGGGAAACCGCTAAAAAATGGAAAGCCCAACGCGAATCCTTAGCTCAATACCTCGATGGTCTGCCTGCAGAATACATTTCAAAAGAAATATACAAGCATCCTGCTGCCGGTCGACTTACCCTGCCACAGATGTTGCTATTCTTCCACGATCATTTTCGTCGCCACCGCAAACAAATCCGAAAAGCATTGATTTTTCCTCCTAGCCGGAACAAATAATACTACTTTCTTATTCCTATTCTAACTGCTGATTTTATCGATCTTCCACAGCATCGAAAAGTCCTTTTATCTTTCCTATTTCCTTCC
>CAYQRA010000500.1:0-5464 GCA_964419315.1 uncultured Saprospiraceae bacterium
ACGCCGATTCTATGGGATACTTTTGTGGCTCCGTCCCCCAAGCTGCTTTGCTTCGTATTTACATCGAAGATCATTGTGATAATGTACTCTTCACCTTAGACATTGGCCCTTTTTCGGAAGATACCGAACTCGATGACATTTATCTCGATGAATTGATCGAAAGTTTTTCTATCCAACTTAGCGGAACCGTAATGCATTGTAATCTTCCCGATACGCCAGCAGGACATATCGCTGTTCGCTACCCTGGCAGATTGAGGGTATTTCCATACGACAATGGCAGCTTTGACTTTCCCATCGCTTTTAATTGCATGGCCTTTCCAGAATTGGAAATCACGACTTACACAAGCAGTAGCAGTACCTTAGAAGTTGGGCCGACCCTTATCCACCAAGACTTTAGCGACCTTGATCTTGGCCTACAACAAACCTGTGAAAACATCAGTGATTCCTTTTCGATAGAAGCGAACGGCAATCGCTATGTTTTAGCACCGACTCAATATTATTTTAAAAATAACGTCAGTACCGATTGGCTTTTATTAGAAGGGCTTGGCGGCGGCGGAACCTTTAGGATAGAAATCCGAGACTATCAGGGATTGATGACCTACAACAGTGGTGTATTTTTTAATACCTTGTCCACCGTTCCATCTCCTCAATATCCACAGCTTTCGGCTTCGAGCCCCGATGTAAACGTTACCATAAGTGTCGATGATGGAACATTTATTTCGGGAACACTTACAGGAATGGCCAAGGATTCTTCTGGAACCCAATTGCCAATATCTGTGAATTTTAATATTCGCAAAGCACCATAACCATTATTGAGAAAGTGATTTGGGTTTCTTATTTCAAAAGCTTAGATCACTTCCTCAATTCCAAATAAATAAAGTACCAATTTTCAGAAAAACAAAAGCTTAAACGTAAACCTTCCAAGCCTACAGAAAAGTATGAAGAAACTAATACAAGGCTGTAAAAGACTCGACCGCAAGGCGCAAAGAGAGATGGTCAATCATCTGTCGCCTCTACTCTTTCCCGTTTGCCTGAGGTATGCCAAATCGCGCGAAGATGCCAAAGATTTGTTGCAGGAAGCATTGATCTTGATTTTCAATAATTTGGAAAAACTTTCCTCTGATGAAACTCCGGTATTCAAAGCTTGGTGTCAACGGATTACCATTAATAATGCCTTAGCAAAAAAACGCAAAAAAACCTTTGCGGTCTACCCTATTGACGAGAAAGCCGCACAAGCAGGGGTTTTGCCTCGAATTCAAAGTCAGCTGCAGGTAGATGATATTTTAGAACTTTTACAAAAACTCCCGGAGCACCACCGGATTGTCTTTAACCTCGCCGTAATTGATGGTTATCCCCATCGACAAATAGCGGAGTTTTTGAATATCAAAGAGAGTAGTTCTCGGACTTTTTTGACCAGAGCACGCCAATTATTGCAAGAAATGCTAATACAAAACAGAAAGTAATCACAATGGAAAATAAAGAATTTGAAAAAGAAATCACGGAAGTCTTTGAGGGCTATACCACCGATTTGGATTACGATGACATCTGGGAAAATATCGAACCCCATTTAAAGAAAAAGAAAAAGCGTCGCTTTCTATTCCTTTGGTTTTTTATCGGAGGTTTGGGCTTGGCTTATTGGTGGAGTCCAGAATGGGTGGCCATAACGGAATCGTCAAATCCGCAGGAGGAAACAACAGGAATAAATTACGATAAACAATCAGTTGTAAATGCCGGGGAGGCAATATTACCTACCGTTTCGAAAATAGAGCAATCGTCAACTGGTATTCCGACTTTCGAGTCAAAATTATTGTCTCCCGCTCTTTCGAATAGCAAGTTTCCGCCAATGCAAAAAAGTACTGGTAAAATAGAGCCGGAAGTATTGGGAACGAAAGACGTTCTGATGACGAATTTATCAGAGACGAACTTAGCAGAGACGAACTTAGCAGAGAAATTACTAAAAGAAAAGAATATACCAATAGTAACACAAGAAGAAGAAGAAGAAGAAGAAGAAGAAGAAGAAGAAGAAATAAAAATGGAAGAAGAAATTTCGGATATTATAGAGGAAGAATTAGAGAAAGAGAAAAAAATTATCCACCCTAATCGTCGTCATCAGTGGCGTTGGTATTTTCAAACCAGTGTCGCTCCTGTTTTTCCTATTAAACAATTGGGACCGAGAAGTAGGGAATTAAAAACCTATCAGACGCAACGTCGCGACACAGAGACTCCATTAGAAGCTTTTGCAATCAATCTTCAATTGCAAGTCCATCACAAAAAAGGATTAGTATTGGTCTCTGGCTTGGAATACCAACATTTTAATGAGCGTTTTGATTTGGAGCGTAGTACGGTCGAGACCAAATCCTCCATTGGTGTGGTCTCACAGGTAGAAGACCGTAATGGAGATATCATTAGAACAAATTTGGGAGCTAAGGATATAACGACGACTAGAGTAGAGACCTATAGAGCCTACAATAATTATCAGTTTGTTAATGTCCCAATAGGAATCGGAAGAAAATGGAAACGAAATAGATTACACTATCAATTCGTCGCAGGACTTCAGTACAATTGGTATTATCGCTTCCGGGGAACCATTCTAAGTCAGCAACAATCTCGTATGGATTTGGACAAAAAATTACTTGGAGGACGCTACCATACTATTTTCCGCAAAAGAGCAGGCTTTGGTCTGTGGTTCTCCAGTGAGTTTCGCATCGCTCAAGGTCAACGCTTGGATTGGGTGATTGCTCCCAAGATTCAAATTCCGTTTCATTCCCTAACTCAGAAAGATTATTCCTTAAATCAACGTTACTTTCCGATAAGCTTGAACTTGGGAATCAGTTATCAACTACTGAATAAAAAATAAGTTTTTTTATACAAACAGTTTTACTTCACTAGGTTTTGTTCGAAACTAATTCGAGGAAAGCCTAGTGTATTTTTGGTCTGATTTAAACTTGCCAGTTGAAAAAGGATTCAGCATATCCTTAATCCTCCGACTTAAAAATCCGTAAAAATCGTTCCTAAGTAGACAAAAAAAGAGTGTCCGGTAGACATTTCTTCCGGACACACTGGAAATATGAAGCAACTAATCTATTACAAGTGTTACCAAATGTCAATTCCGAATATGCGCTATCCAAAATTTGATTTGGTAGTAAAGGGTTTTAAAATCCCCTTTATATAATGCTAGACCGCTACTTATTGAAAAAGGGTTGGGTCAAATGAGAAAAAAAAGCACTTTTTTTTAATTTTTCTGCAAAAGCGCATGGCAAAACCTATTTTTGCAGGAAATTTCAAACTTATGAATCTACTCAAATGGTCTATTTTATGCAGCTTATTGATTGTCTCCGCTTGCAAATCTCCAACGGGAAAAGCCCAATATGGGGAAAGTGGATACTCCAATCACCTAGCAGACGAAAGTAGTCCTTACCTTCTTCAACATGCCAAAAACCCAGTAGATTGGTACCCCTGGGGAGAAAAAGCCCTCGAAAAAGCCAAAACAGAGGATAAAATGATCTTGGTCAGTATTGGCTATGCGGCTTGCCACTGGTGTCATGTAATGGAACATGAATCTTTTGAAGACACAACTGTTAGTCGGATTATGAATGAAAATTTCGTTTGTATCAAAGTAGACCGAGAGGAACGTCCCGATATTGATGATGTCTATATGACAGCTTGCCAATTGGCTACCGGACAAGGTTGTGGCTGGCCTTTAAATGCCTTTGCGATGCCAGATGGCCGACCGGTATGGGCAGGTACTTACTTCCCCAAAGACAATTGGATGGAGGTCTTAAATACCTTTATTGAAATGCGAGATTCAGAGCCTGAAAAGTTAGAAGAATATGCAACGTCCCTGACGAGTGGCATCCAAAACCGAGAAAGTATCGTACTCAATGGCAGCGACCAAAATTTCGTAGCACCCGTTTTGGATAACATCCTAGTTAATTTCCTCAAAAGTGTGGATATGAAAAAAGGAGGTCGTATCGGTGCTCCCAAATTCCCCATGCCCAATAATTATGAATTCTTATTGAGCTACGCTCACCTCAATAATCATTCGAAAGCAATGGAAGCCGTAAGCACCACGCTAGACCAAATCGCCAATGGAGGAATTTACGATCACCTTGGTGGTGGCTTTGCGCGATATTCTGTAGATGACAAATGGCTGGTTCCTCATTTCGAAAAAATGCTCTATGATAATGGCCAGTTGGTCAGCCTTTATAGCAATGCTTATAAAGTCAATAAGTCTCCACTCTATCAAAAGAAAGTAGAACAAACTTTGACCTTTATCGAAAGAGAATTGATGGATCAGAATGGAGGTTTTTATTCTTCTCTAGATGCCGATAGCGAAGGAGAAGAAGGAAAATTTTATGTCTGGACCAAAGAAGAACTTGAAGGAATTATTGGTGACGAAGAACAGCAGAAAATTTTTGAAGAGTATTATGAAATCAAAAAAAATGGCAACTGGGAAGAAGAGAAAAATATCTTACATCGAAAAAAGCCTGCTGCGGAAATTGCCAAAAAGTATGAGATCAGCGAAGAGGAATTGAATCGCATCATTGAAGCTTGCGAACAAAAAATAATGGCGGTCAGAGATCAGCGAATTCGTCCGGGTTTGGATGACAAAATCTTGACCTCTTGGAATGCTTTGATGCTCAAAGGATATTGTGATGCCTATCAGGCTTTTGGGAAAGAACACTATTTACAGGTAGCACTAAAAAATGCACAATTTCTAGCCAAAGAAATGAAAAAAGAAGATCATCGTTTGGATAGAAATTTCAAAAATGGCAAAAGTACGATCAATGCATTTTTAGACGATTATGCGCTGAGTATTGAGGCCTTTATCGCCGTATACCAAGTCACCTTTGACGAGCAATGGCTCAACCATGCCAATGACCTAGCGGGCTATGCAATGACTCACTTTTTTCATAAAGAATCAGGGATGTTTAATTATACCTCTGATCTCGACCCGCCACTGATTGCTCGAAAAATGGAATTGAGTGATAATGTAATTCCTGGATCTAATTCGGCAATGGCTAGAGCACTTTACCACCTAGGCACCTACCTGTACCGAACGGATTATATTGCGACTTCCAAACAAATGATGCAAAATGTAATCGAGCAAATCAGCGATAATCCACAACCTAGTTTCTTTTCTAACTGGTGTCAATTGTATCAAGAATTGATACGCCCACCTTATGAGGTCGCTATCATGGGAGAAAACTATGAAAATCTCCGTAAAGGTTTGTCTAGCCATTATCTACCCAATGCACTATTGCTCGGTGGACAATCAGAAGGAAATCTAGAATTGCTCAAAGATAAATTGCAAGAAGGAATGGATATGATCTATGTTTGTCAAAATAAGGTTTGCAAACTTCCGGTATCCGAAGTAGATAAGGCATTGAAATTAATTGATTAATGACACAAAAAAAGTCTTCCGAACCAAGGTTCGGAAGACTCAGAAGTGATCTTAAAAAAA
>CAYQRA010000501.1:0-5453 GCA_964419315.1 uncultured Saprospiraceae bacterium
TTGCCAATTGCTAGTGATCGCCCCGCTGAACAATTGATGTTTCGACAAGCCACTTCCACGGAAAACACGCCTCGGGAAATAAGCAATTTCCCCAACCCAACTACGGGTGTTTTTCAAACCCAAATTCCTGCATTAGAAGCCAACACTTATGAGCTACAATTGCTCAATGCCCAAGGTCAAATCATCGCGATCCAACAAGGCGATGCCAGCTTTGAAAATACAACCACTTTTGATCTCCGTGAATATCCCGCAGGGATGTATTGGACGCGTTTGCTCGTGGATGGAAAATTGATCGATCAAGAAAAAATTATACGTCTAGGTACTTGGTAAATAAGGTCCTTTACTAAAGTGTTTTAGACTTAAGAAAACCAAACTATTTCAATACCCATTTATACAAACTCTTCTATCTCGTAGGATAGAAAGCTAGGATTTTTATGCCTTTAACGATCTCATTTTTAAAACCCAAAATCAAAATTATGAAAAAGCGATTTTACCAAAAAACCTTTTTATTTATTTTTTCCCTTTTGTTGAGCAATGCTCTTTTGGCCGTACCGATAACTTGGACAGGTGGCGGCGCGAATAATCTCTGGAGCAATACTGCCAATTGGAGTACAGGCACGATTCCGAATGCTGCGGATGATGTGACGATCCCTGCTGGATCAGGAACGATCCGATTCAATTATGTCAATCGAAGAGTCCAGTCTCTAGTCATTAATACGGGCTCTACGGTGAATATCCTAAGTGGCGCTAAACTGCGCCTAATTGGTTCGGTTTTGCAGCCCTTATTCAATTATGGAACTTTACTGGTTAACGGAAAACTAATTTTGGTCAACAGTATAAATATTGGACTAGTCAACTATGGCTTTTTGGATAATCGCGGAATCATCTGGATGAATAATATGACTGGTACGGGTTTGTTTAATCAAGGTACCGTTCATAATAGAACCAATGGAGAAATAAGATTTTTAGTGGTGGGTGGTACGGATGTTCTTACCTCTAGTCATCCGTTTATCAATGAAGGAACGATTCAGTTTTTGACAGGTGGAACAGGAGAGGGAATGTCTGTTGGGGATGGTTTTGAAAATCGCAGTACTGGAGCGATTGAGTATGGCGATGGCCATCCTGGAAGACTAAGCATCAGTGGAACCACTGGTTTTAATGATGGAGACATTAGTTTTGTGAACTCAACAAGAATCGGTTATCCCATTTATGTCTCCTTGAATTCTAGTTTCCATAATGGGGCTTCTGGAGTTATTAAAATAGATGGTTTTACGAGTCCAACTGGGATGATCGTATTGCTTAATTCCCTCTTTGAAAATGAAGGACATTTAGGGGTTTATAATGACTCAGGAGCTATTGGCATGCAATTGAATGGAACCTTTGTCAATGAAGTTGGAGCGAGTATAGAAATGGGTGATTTGCAGACAGGCGTAATTTTTACGAATACCGCAGATTTGGAAAATCACGGGTCGATCACCATGTCGGCGGTGGCAACTGGTTTAAATACAACAGGCAATATTTCTAATTTTTCCGGAGCAAGTATGCATTTTGAAGATGGCGATAATGGCATCATAAATTATAGTCCAGGAGTTTTTACCAATACCGATGGGGAAATTACGCTGGGCAATATCTCTAATTCAGATATTCAAAATTTCAGCCTTTTTTACAACCTCGAATGCGGACTCATCGAGGGCGATGGTCCAATATTAAATGATGCTACTTTTGAAAATGATGGCTGGTTGTCTTATCTGACTGCTGGAAGTAATCATACCGGTGCGTCACTAATCGTCAATACCGGAATCGTCATAGATCCCTACGATCGCTTCGGTACTATTTTAGACAATCAAGAAACTCGGGTCACCGCCTTGACCAATCCACAAGTCAATGTTCCTTACCCCGATGCTTTTGATGTAGCCAATATTACCGGTTCCGACTTTGCTGATTTTTACCTCAATCCAGCGCTTAATGATTTTGCAGGAACTTATGATTATGGCACCAATACTTATACACCGAATAAAAGTGCAGTAGGAGCAACGGCCTTGTATACCAAAGCCCATCAAAATTGTACCCGTGTTCTTGAAATTCGCATCGACGGATCTATCCTGCCGATTGTCAATAATCGACCCGAAGAAGGATGGATGAAGCGCGAGTCAGCGGCTTCGCAGAATATTAGCACTAACAGCCTCCGCAATTTCCCCAATCCCACTCAAGGAGTTTTTCAAACCCAATTGCCTCGCTTGACAGCAGGTAGCTATGACTTACAATTGCTCAACGCACAAGGCCAAGTCATCGCCAAACAACAAGGTGATGCCACCTTAGGCGATACCCCTACTTTCGATCTCAGCGAATATCCTGCAGGCATGTATTGGACGCGTTTGTTTGTGGATGAAAAATTGATTGCTCAAGAAAAAATCATGCAAATAAAATAACCTAAACCTCCATCAGTTTCGGCCTAGATTTCTAGGTGGAACTGATGGAGATTTTTTCCTAAAAAAACTAAAAAAGCAAAAATGTTTTTCCAAAAAACCTTCTTATTTGTCCTTTGTTTTTTATGGACACTTTCAACACTTTCTGCCGCCGTGATCACTTGGACGGGAGCCGGCCCCAATAACCTTTGGAGCAATAGTGCGAACTGGGATACCGGAACGATACCAGGCACCCTTGATGATGTTGTTATTCCTTTAGGTGCAGGTACGGTGCGCTTCAATTATCCCGACCGTCAGGTGCAAACGATCTATGTCTCCATCGGTACTTCTTTGTCTATTATGAATGGAACTACCTTGAGGTTATTAGATACGGTTACTGTTGCGATAAACAATCATGGAGCATTGACGATCAGGAGTACAGGGACTTTAGAAATCAATAATGCTCTATCTGTTGGTATAAATAATTGGGGGAATCTACATAACCACGGTCTTATTTCTATGGCTAATCATGGAGGCAATGCTTTGTTAAACAATGGCTCCGTTTATAATAAAGTAACCGGTGTTATGGAGTTTTTAGATGCAGGAAGTGAAAATATCTTTTCCACCGACGGTCGATTAATTAATAATGGAAAAATTACTTTTTTAAGTAATGGGACAGGAGGAATGCTTACCGGCAATGATTTTGAAAACAGCAGCAGCGGGCTTATCTCTTTTGAAGATGGACACGCTGGCCGCCTGTATGTGTCAGATACCTTGGGGCTTAATAATGGACAAATTCGTTTTGTGAATTCGACCTCTATCGGTCCGGTTTTTCTGGGGATTGGATCTTATTTCACCAATGGCAGTACAGGGCTTATTTCGGTAGATGGTTTTTTAAGTACTGGAGTGGTGATTAGCTCAGGGGGAACCTTTGATAATTATGGAGAATTGTATGTTGCTAATCCTGATACTTCAGGGACAGGACTTTCGGTGAATGGTACACTAGTCAATAATAAGGATGCTTTTGTACGACTCTTTTTCCTTTATCACGCGATGTATATTAGTACTGTTGGAAGGTGTCAGAATAGAGGATTCTTCTATGGAGAAGGCAGTGAAATCGAAATCCTAAACTATGGGTTGACCGTTAATTTGGACGATGGAGAGATGGATTTTTATGGAGGAAATGTAGGTCTGCATAATAGTGTTGGCGGTACTTTTACGAATAAAAAAAGCAAGGTTTATTTTACCAGTTTGGGTAGCCATGACATTAAAAATTTTGGGACAATTACCAATAAAAGCTGTGGTCACATTTACTTTGATCAAGCCATTTTTAATCAAGACGGCCTCTTCGAAAACTATGGTTGGTTACACTGCTATTCGCCTGGCACTAATCACATCTCTACCTTCCCTCAAATCCTAAATGAAGGATTTATAGAAGATCCCTATGATCGTTTTGTTGTAGCAATTGACAATCAAGAAACGCGCATTCCGTCGCTAGTGAATCCACAAGCCAATGTCCCTTATCCAGATGCCTTGGATGTCAATAATGTTACGCTTACAGACATCACCGACTTTTACCTAGATAGTGGCTTGAGTATTTTTGCAGGAACTTATGATTATACGACCAATGTCTACACGCCCAATAATGCTGCGATAGGAGCGACGATTCTATATGCCGGATCAGAAACGGAACGATGTTCTGATTTTATCCGAATATTTATTGATGGTTCGATTGCGCCGATTGCGGGAAATCCGGAAGAAGCTTTGTTGCCTCACACTCAAGCTGGTCAAAATTCTCCCAAGCAAAAATTATTCAATTTCCCCAACCCCACCACAGGCCTTTTCCAAACCCAATTGCCTCGCTTCGCAGCAGGTAGCTATGACTTGCAAGTGCTCAACGCACAAGGCCAAATCATCGCGAGCCAACAAGGCGATGCCACTGTGGGGGATAGGCCTACTTTCGATCTCAGCGAATATCCTGCAGGCATGTATTGGACGCGTTTGCTCGTGGATGGAGATTTGATCGCTCAAGAAAAAATTATACGCTTAAAATAAACAGGATTTGAGTTCCTTTCTCTTGCTTGTTTGGCAAGTGGGAGAAAAGAAATTTTCATCACTCTGTAAAACCCGATTAGACTAATAAAATTTAAAAAAATCCAAAAAATAAAAATCATGAAAAAGAACTATTTTCAAAAAACCACTTTATTTGTTTTTGCATTGCTGTTGAGCAATGCCCTTTTAGCCGTAACCGTTACCTGGACGGGCGCCGGATCTGGCAACCGTTGGAGTACTAGTGCAAACTGGGATACCGGATTTGTTCCGGGTAGTTCCGATGATGTCATTATTCCTGCTGGATCAGGATTGGTCCGTTTCAATTACTCCAATCGAAGAGCTCGTTCTGTTACTATTCGTACTGGATCGACTTTGCGGATTCTCAATAATAGAACCCTCAGACTGATCAATACGGGAGTGAGTACGGGGATTTTTAATGAAGGTACGCTGGAAGTGAACGGTACTATAGAAGTTGAAAATACTACAAGTACAGGAATCTTTAATGATGGAACATTAGTTAACTCTGGGCGGATTAGAATAGAAAACCAAGGCTTATATGGGATTCGAAATGACGGGGTATTAGAGAATGTTGGATCAGGAAAGATAGAATTTTTGAATGGAGGAAGTCAGGAGGCACTAAGCACGATAAATGGTAGTTTGCTCAATGAAGGAACCCTTGTTTTTATGGCAGGGGGGAATGGACGTGGGATGTCTATAGGAGATGATTTTGAGAATACCCCGACTGGCCTTATTCTTTATGAAGATGGTAATACAGGACGACTACTTATTAATGGAAATGGGATCACCAATGATGGCTTGATTAGGTTCGAAAATTCAGCATATCCATACTATCTCATTTATTTGCAAGGCGTAACTAGGTTTACCAATAGTCGTGCAGGTCGAATGGAAATTGAAGGCTGTGTTGGTTACGCAGGATTAGCCGTTGCTGCTGGCAGTGTTTTTGAAAATAGAGGCTACTTGAATTTTTCTGATTTT